>DATDHP010000021.1:0-7105 GCA_036521515.1 Vicinamibacterales bacterium | reverse complement strand
TGAGGCGCGCCTACGAGACCGCGGGCGTCCCAGCGCGATCGATCGGCCTCGTCGAGGCGCACGGGACGGCGACGACCGTCGGCGACGTGGTCGAGCTGGAGGCGCTCACGCGCGTCTTCGGCGAACGCGCCGGCACGTTGCCGCGCTGCGCGCTCGGGTCCGTGAAGTCGATGATCGGCCACCTGATGCCGGCGTCCGGCATCGCCGGGCTGATCAAGGCAGCGCTCGCGTTGCATCACCGCGCGCTGCCGCCGACCATCCACTGCGATCGGCCGAACCCGAAGCTGGAGCTCGACCGATCGCTGTTCTACCTGAACACCGAACCGCGGCCCTGGATTCATGGCGGGAGCGAGCCGCGCCGCGCCGGCGTCAACGCGTTTGGCTTCGGAGGGATCAACGCGCACGCGGTCCTCGAGGAGTACGTCGGGCCCGCCCCGGCGCCGCCCAGCTCACAGCGCGAGTGGGATACCGAGCTGTGCATCCTGTCGGCCGGTTCCCGCGAGGCGCTCGCCGCGGAGGCCGACGCGCTCCGTGCGGCGCTGGTGACGGCGGCCGACATCTCGCTCAAGGACGTGGCGTTCACGCTGAACACGACACGATCCCCCGGGCCGGCACGCCTGGCCATCGTTGCGGTCTCCGTCGAGGAGCTTCGCACGAAGCTGGAACGCGCGGCGGCCAAGCTCCGCGAGGCGAAGGTACGACGGATCCGCGAGCTGGAAGGGATCTACTACTTCTCGAACCCGCTGGCGGCGGAAGGAAAGCTGGCGTTCGTGTTCCCGGGCGAGGGCTCGCAGTACACGAACATGCTCGCCGACCTGTGCATGCAGTTCCGCGAGGTGCGTGCGGCCTTCGACTTCATGGATCGCGCGTTTGCAGACCATCCCCGCGGCTACCTGCCGAGCGACGTCGTCTTCCCGCGCGCGCCCGCATCCCGAACCGGGGCCCCCGCCGCGCGTTCTTTGCGCGGTGGGGTGGAAGTCCCGAATCCCGATTCAGAACGTCTCTTCGGGATGGACGCGGGCGCCGAGGCGGTGTTCACCGCCAATCAGGCGCTTGCCGCGTTACTGCAATCACTCGGCATCAGGCCGGCGGCGGTCGTCGGCCACAGCACCGGCGAGCACTCTGCCCTGCTCGCGGCGGGCGCCATCACGATCCGTGACGAGACGGAGCTGCGCGCCCACGTGCTCGGCGTGAATGGCGTGTACGAGGAGCTTCAGGGCAGCAGCGGTATTCCCGAAGGGATGCTGCTCGCCACCGGCGGGATCGACATCGACGTGCTGAGGCGGCTGGTGGAGTCGACCAACGGGCGAGTGCACATGGCGATGGACAACTGCCCGCATCAGGTGGTCCTGTGCGGCACGCGAGAGGCGATTGCGGCCCTGCAGCAGCCGCTGCGCGAGCATCGCGCCATCTGCCAGGAGCTGCCGTTCGCGCGTGC
Source organism: Vicinamibacterales bacterium (assembly GCA_036521515.1). Taxonomy (GTDB): domain Bacteria; phylum Acidobacteriota; class Vicinamibacteria; order Vicinamibacterales; family UBA2999; genus Gp6-AA40. Next base: position 5,667 of record DATDHP010000021.1, on the reverse strand, counting down.
CTATCACACGCCCTGGTTCGACGTGTTCTGCAGGCCGCTGCGCGCCTACTTCGGTCAGGTCGCCATCAGCGCACCCGCTGACATCGACGTCTACTCCTGCGTCACCGCCAGCGCGTTCCCGCCCGAGGCAGGCGCGGTGCGGGAGCTGGTCTCCACGCAGTGGGCGAAGCCGGTGCGCTTCCGCGAAACCATCGAAGCGATGTACCGCGACGGCGTGCGCATCTTCGTCGAGGCAGGTCCGAGGGCAAACCTGACCGGGTTCGTCGACGACATCCTCCGCGGGCGCAACTACTCGGCGATCGCATCCAACGTGCCGCACCGGTCCGGGATGACTCAGTTGAACCACCTGGTGGGACAGCTCGTCGCGCACGGCGTTCCGGTGAAGGTTGGCCGCCTGTACGAGCATCGTGCGCCTGTGGTCGTGGATCTGCAGCGACCCGGGATCGTGGCCGTGCGCCCGCGACTCAAGCTGAAGACCGGGCTGCAGCCGATGCGGCTGCCTGAAAGCTGGCAGCCCGCAGCCGGCAGCCGGCAGGAAACGGCAGTACGTAGCGCGGGGGCTTTAGCCCCCGCGGTCGGGCCTGGCAACTCCGCCACTCCTGTCGCCGTCGCGGGGGCTAAAGCCCCCGCGCTACGCACCCAAGCTTCAGCTCCCGCGCCACCTGGCACGGCGGTCATGGAAGAGCACCTCCGGACCATGGTCAGCTTCCTGGACGTGCAGAGACGGGTGATGTCGGCGTACCTGAACGGGTCGCGGGGGCCGAAAGCCCCGCGCTCCGAAACCCGGCTGCCGTTCATCGAGACGATCGCCCAGCACGAGGCGGGCCGCACCCTGACGGCGGTGGTGCACCTCGATCGCCAGCGTCACCCGTTCTTCGACGATCACACGCTCGGTCGCGATGTGTCGGTTGAAGACCCGACGCTCCGGGGCCTGCCCGTGCTGCCGTTGACCTTCACGATCGAGATCCTCGCCGAGGCCGCCGCCGCACTGGCGCCCGGCTGGGCGCTCACGTCGATCGAGCAGGTCCGCGCGTCACGATGGATCACGGTCACGGAGCGAGAGACGCTCGCGGTCACGGCCCGCGTGCGCGACGGCGCGCCAGGAGTCGTCGACGTGAGCGCGCGCCCGGCCGATGCGACGGGACACCCGCGCGGGCCAGCGCCGATCGAAGCGACGGTCCGGTTCGCGCAGGCGCGGCCGGAGCCGCCGCGGCCGGCGCTGTTTACGCCCACCGGCGCGCGTCCGTCGATGTGGACGCCGGCGCGGATGTACCACGACGGCATGTTTCATGGGCCGGAGTTCCGCGCCGTTCGTTCGATCGACGCCTACGGCGACGACGGCGTCACCACGACGCTGGTTGCGCCGGTGCCGCGGCGGCTGTTCGAGCCGGCTAAAGCCGGCCCCCACGTCCCGAATGACGATGGGCTACTGACCGACTCCGTGCTGCTCGATGCGGCCGGACAGGCGCTGGCGTTCTGGGCGAAGGAACGTCTTGGCCCCCACGTGGACGTCTTCCCGTTTGCCGTGCGCGCCATACACGTGTGCCAGCCGCCGCCCGCGCCCGGAACTCCGGTGCGTTGCGACGTGCGCGCCTCGCTCGATGGCGATTTCCAGACGACGTGCGACATCGATGTCACCGACGCGCGGGGCAACGCCGTGTACCGCGTCGAGGCGTGGCAGGACCGCCGCTTCGAGCTGCCTCGCACGCTGCTCCAGCTGCGCGTGTCTCCGCGCACGGCGTGGCTGGCCACGCCGTGGAACGCGCCCATCGCCGGCCTCGACGGCGCCGACGGCCTCGCGTGCTGCCGCGTCGACGGCATGCCGGAGGATCTGATCGAGACGAACCACGGCATCTGGGGGCAGATGCTCGCCTACCTGATTCTCGGGCGGCGTGAGCGCGCGCAGTGGGCGGCGCTCACCGGCATTGCGCGTCGGCGCCACGAGTGGCTGCTCGGCCGCGCGGCCGCGAAAGACGCCGTGCGCCGTCTCCTCGCGTCGCGTGTCGGCCTCGCGCTGGCGCCGGCTGATGTCGAGATCCTGCCCGACGCGCATGGCCGTCCCGAGGTGCACGGCGGGTGGCGCGATCGCCTGCGCCTCCGTCCCGTCGTCTCGATCGCCCACAGCGGCGGCCTGGTCGTCGCCCTTGCGGCGCTCGATGGCCGCTCGCTCGTCGGCATCGACATCGAGCAGCTCAGCACGCGCACGGACGGATACGCGACCGCCGCCTTCGCGCCGCACGAGCGCCAGCTCGTGTCGGCTCTCGATGATGAGGGGCGGCGGGAGTGGCACCTGCGCATGTGGTGCGCCAAGGAGGCCGTTGGCAAGGCACTCGGCCGGGGCCTCGCCCCCGGACTGGGCGCCCTGCGGGTCACCGAGGCGCGACTCGACAGCGGCGCCGTTCGCCTCAGGCTCGATGGCACGCTCGAAGCCGAGTTCCCCGCCGTTGGGGCGCGCGAGCTCGTGACGTTCACGACGAGAGAGGGCGACTACGTCGCCTCGGCAATTGCAAGTGCTTGATCTTCCGGCTGAAGCCGGAAGCCACGACTGCTGTGGCTTCCGCCTTCAGGCGGAAGGGACCGAACGCAGGAAGCCGAACCGATGACACCCACGTCTGCCGACATCGAGGCCCACGTCATCACGCTCCTCCAGGAAATCGCCCGCGACTGGGACTACGCCGGGGACATCGGTCCCGGGACCCGGCTCTTCGCCGATCTCGGGTTCGAATCGCTCGATGCCGTCATCCTCGGCACGGCGATCCAGGAGCGCTACCAGCGGCCGATGCCCTTCGCGCAGCTCCTCGCGGACATCGGTCAGCGTTCAACGCCCGAGCTGACGGTCGGCGAACTGGTCTCGTTCGTACAGCTGCACGTGTCGCAGAGGATGGTGAGGGCGTAATGCAGCCGCGTGTCGTGATCATCGGGCTCGACGGAGCGACGTTCCAGGTGCTCGACCCGCTGATGAAGCAGGGCGTCATGCCGTTCCTGGCGCGGTTCGCCGCCGAAGGGACGCGCGCCGGTCTGCGCACCATCGTGCCGGCGCTCACGCCGCCCGCATGGACGTCGCTGATGACCGGGCGCTCGCCGGGCCACCACGGCGTCTTCGATTTCTTCCGGATGGACTCTCGCGATTCGCGGCTCATCCGCTTCACCACATCGAGCGACGTCGCGTGCGAGACGATCTGGTCGGCCGCCTCCCGCCAGCGGCGTCGCGTGACGACCCTGAACTTCCCGCTGATGTTTCCGGCGCCGCGAATCGAGGGACACGTCGTCGCCGGCTGGGTGCCCTGGAAGCAGCTTCGCCTCGCGTGCCATCCCGAGGGGCTCTTCGATCGGCTGCGTTCGCTGCCCGGTTTCGATCAGCGTGAGCTCGCGATGGACATCAAGCTCGAGGAGCGCGCGACCGAAGGGTGCTCGAATCCCGACGAGTACGCGCCGTGGATCGAGCTGCACATCCGGCGCGAGCAGCACTGGTTCGAGATCCTCGAGCACCTGATGGACACCGATCCGTCGCACCTGACGGCGGTGCTGTTCGACGGGGTGGACAAGCTCCAGCACCTGTGCTGGCGCTTCATCGCCGCGTCGCCGGACACCGAGTGGCGGGAAAGCTGGGAACGGCGGGCATTCGAGCTGTGCCGGGAGTACTTCCGCCGGCTGGACGGGATTGTCGAGCTGATCTGCGCCAGGGCCGGTCGGGACGCACGCATCTTCATCGCGTCTGATCACGGCTTCGGCCCGACCAGGCAGGTGTTCCACGTCAACGCGTGGCTGGAGCGCCAGGGATACCTCGCCTGGGCGGACGGCCTGGAACCGGACGCGCGCGACCCGGCGCTGCTCGGCGTGGGGCGCGTGGCGCGGCACACGTTCCAGATGGACTGGACACGGACGCGCGCCTTTGCCACGACGCCCACCAGCAACGGCATTTACATCAACGAGTTTCCCGACCGCCCGCAAGACGAGTACTTCGCGATGCGCGAGCGCATCTCCGACGAGCTGAGGCGCCTCCGTCATCCCGGGACGGGACAGCGCGTCGTTCGCCAGATCTACACGCGCGAGGAGGCGTTCGCCGGACCGTTCTCGTCGATGGCGCCGGATCTCACGCTGGAGCTGCACGACGGCGGGCTCGTGTCGATCCTGCCGTCCGACCACGTGTTCAGCGAGCGCCCGACGGTTGCCGGCGCGCATCGCCCGGTTGGCGTTTTCCTCGCGAAGGGACCCGGCATTCGAGCCGGCGTGACATCCCCCGAACTGTCGATCCTCGACGTGGCGCCGACGGTGCTCTACAGCCTCGGGCTCGCAGTGGCAGAGGACCTCGAGGGTGCCGTGCCGGAGTCGATCTTCGAAGCCGGTGTTCTGGAGAGTCGTCCCGTCGAGCGCGCGGCGGCAGCGGGCGCGCCGGTACGGGAGCCGGCGCCGGTGGCCGCGCTCGATGCGGACCAAGAGGCGATCGTGATGCGCCGCCTGCAGGAGCTTGGGTACGTGGAGTAGGAGGCACGTGTTCGGACGTGGGGGCCGGCTTCAGCCGGCCCGGGTTCGGCGGTGAGTACTTCGGGCCGGCTGAAGCCGGCCCCTGCGACTACGACGAATCCAAGGCAATCAGTACTTCGGACGACCTCCCCCCGGAGTATTCGCGTAATGCCAAAGGTCAAGATCGGAGACGTCAATCTGCACTACCTCACCGTGGGCCGCGGCACCGAGATGGTGATGCTGCACGGGTTCCTGGGGAACCTGGCGGTGTGGCATCTGGCCATCGCGCCGGCGCTGCGAGGTGAGTTCCGCATGACCACGTGCGATTTGCGGGGGCACGGCTACTCGGATGTGACACCCGACGGCTATACCACGTCCTCGCTCGCGCGCGACCTGAAAGGTGTGCTCGACGCGCTGGGCCTCGAACAGCCGATCCTCGTCGGCCACAGCTTCGGCGCCGACGTGTGCCTGCATTTTGCGCTGCTGTTCCCCGAGCGCGTGTCGAAGATCGTCGCGATCGAGGCCGGGCTCGCCGCGCTGGTGCACCAGCGCATGGATCGCGAGTGGGAGGGCTGGCGGTACTGGGTCTCGAAGCTCGAGGAGGTCGGCCTGATCGTGCCGCCGGAGAAGCGGACGGACCTTGATTTCCTGCTCAACCTGAGCCTCGAGACGCCCAAGTTCTACGGCCCGGCGCGCGGGCTGCCGCGCAACCGCGAGCCGCTCATCAACCTGATACGCCACACCACCCTCCTCGCCGACTACACGGAGCCCGGAGAATTGACGCTCGATGCGATCCCGCGCATCACCGCCGATGTCCTGTTGATGTACGGCGATCGCTCGCACTTCCTCGGTTCCTACGAGTACCTCCGCCACGCGCTTCCCAGCGTCACGCCGGTGCTGCTCCCGGGTGGGGAGCATTTCGGCCCCCTCGAACAACCGGAGTTGCTGACGGAGGAGATTCGCCGGTTCTGCGGATTGCCGGAGATGGCGGGGTCGGGAGCGAGAAAGGCGTCGGTCGAGGCCAGTGCCATGGCCCGGCCGCTTTTCGATCATCCAGCGGAGGCCGAGTCATGACGAACGCGGCCGGTCGTGCGGTCATCGTCAGCGGTGCGTCGCGCGGGCTGGGACTCGAAACGTCGCTCGCGCTCGCCGCCGGCGGCTTCGACGTGTGGGCCGGTTATCGGGACCAGGCGCATGTCGCAC
>DATDHP010000020.1:0-5031 GCA_036521515.1 Vicinamibacterales bacterium | reverse complement strand
CGGATCCCGCAATGGCGGCACGCCGGAAGCGCATTCCCGTCCCTGGCCTCGAGCAACCCGAGAGCCTGCTCGGCGACCCGCTCCTCGCTGGCGGCGAGCTCGTCGGCGTGCTGTGCCTCGAGAGCGAGGTGCCCTATCGGTTCCACGAAGAGGACAAGGCGTCGATCGAGCTCCTCGGCAACTACCTGGCAATCGCCATCCAGAACATGCAGCTGCGGGAGCAGCTCGAAACCGCCGACGAGGAAACGGCGGCCGAATCGGCGTCGCAGACGGCCGCGACGGGCGGCGGCGCCGAGCAGCGCACCATCGTCTACTACGCGAGCGACGAGTGCCTGATGATCGACGGCGAGTACCTGATTCGCAGCCTGCCGGCGAAGATCCTGTGGAAGCTCCTCACCTCGCGCGAGCGGCAGGGACGCGCGGAGTTCACCAACCGCGAGCTGCGCCTCGACAAGTCGCTGAACCTGCCCGACTGGAAGGACAACCTGGAAAGCCGGCTGCTCCTGCTGCGGCGCCGACTCGAACAGAAGTGCCCGGACATCCGTATCGTTCCGCGTGCACGAGGCCGCTTCGCGCTGGAACTGGGCTGCGGGGTTCGACTCTCGACGAGGTAGTCTCTCTGTCGTTCACGCTTCTCGGTTCTCGCTTCTCAGTTCGTGTTCAAAGTTCGAAGTTCAGTTCTGGGTTCCGGGTTCGAGGTTCTCGTTCGGCGTTCGCGGTTCGGCGTTCGCGGTTCGGCGTTCGTGGTTCGAGGTTCGCGGTTCGAGGGTGAACCTTGAACGCTGGCGGAACCGAGAACTGCGAACCGCGAACTGCGAACCGCGAACCGCGAACCGCGAACTGCGAACTGCGAACCGCGAACCGCGAACTGCGAACCGCGAACTGCGAACCGCGAACTGCGAACTGCGAACCGAGAAGCGAGAACCGAGAACTGAACCCTGAACCTGAACACGAACAGAGAAGCGAGAACGGAGAAGCGGGAACGACTGGTTCGTCAGGAGCTTTTCTTCAGGGCGCCACCGTAGAACGACGGCAATCGCACATCGCGCATCGTCCGCAATCCCGGCTCCGCCGCAAGGGCAGTGGGGATCGAGTTCACCGTCATGGCGGCCGTGGCGACGTCGCCGTGCACGCCGCCCTCGACCTTCGAGTGGATCCGCGGTGACCCTTCGATGGTCACGGAATCGTACGACTCGGGCGCGCCGAGGTACGCCTCCATGTGCAGCTTGATGCGCGGTTCGCCGCCGACGTAGCCGATCCCCTCCTGGTCGATACCCGCGACGTAGCCGGCATCGACCGCGAGCAGGTCGCTCTGTACTGTTCCGTCGGCCACAATCGGCTTGACGTCGTCGGTGATCTTGTCGAGCTTCCACCCGAGCGCATCGGCAATCATCTGGATGGACTCGGTGAATCCCACGTGGCGCACGCTGCCCTCGTCCACCTTGCGCCGGAACTGCTCCAGGGTGAGGCCGGCGCCGATTTTCTGCTGGAACGGGAGACGCCGGACGCGCGCGTCCTGCACGCGGTGCACTTCCACGCTGTCGACGCGCTCGCACACGGCGGTCAGCGCAATGGGCAGCGCATCCATCGTGAAGCCCGGGTTGACGCCCGTGCCGAGAACGGCCACCTTCGCCTTGCGCGCCGCCTCGTCGAGCCGCTTCGCCAGCCGGCGGTTGTACGGCGCCGGGTATGCGGCCTCCTCGGTCGTGGTGACGATCGGCACACGCCGCTTCAGGACTTCCTCGAACTGCGGGATGACGTCCTTCAGCGACGAGCTGGTGCACAGCACCGCCACGTCCGGCCTGGTCGCGCGGATCGTCTTTCCGATGTCGGAGGTCACCTTGACGCGCGTCTTGCGCCCCAGCTCGACCACCTCCCCGACATCCTTCCCCACCAAGTGCGGGTCGATATCGACCGCCGCGACTATCTGAAACCCCTGGCGTGACGCGACCTGCCGCGCCACCGCCGCACCAATCGGGCCGAGCCCGATGTGCATCACGCGAATCGTCATCGCGAGCACTCCGTCGAGGCTGAAGCCAAACGTCTGATTATATGTGGTGTAACATTCGCCGCTGGTGTCCATGCGCACCTCTTCGGCGGCGCTCGCGTGCGCTCTCGCCCTCTCCTGTCTCATCGATGGCGGTTCCGTGAACGGGCAGCAGCCCCGGGACGTGCCGGGGGTGCAGACATTCGACCAGCCGTCCGAAGGTGCGCGCTCGCCGCGGAACGCCAGCTACGACATCGACGTGCGGCTCGATCATGCACACCGTGCCATCGCCGGCCGCGAAACCATCCGCTGGCGCAATATCAGCAACCGGTCGACTTCGGAGCTGCAGTTCCACCTGTACTGGAACGCCTGGCGCGACAACAGCTCCACGTGGCTCCTCGAGCGGCGTCTCGCCGGAGCGACGGCGCCGCGACGTGATGATGCGTGGGGATCGTCAGAAATCACCGCCATCCGCCTGAAGCAACCGGACAACAGCGTGGTGGACCTGACGTCGCACCAGCGATATGTCTCGCCAGACGACGGGAACGGCGCGGACCGGACGGTGCTCGCCGTGCCGCTGCCGCGCGAGATCGCGCCGTACGAAACAGTCGAAGTCATCGTCGAGTGGCGGGCGAAAGTCCCGCGCACGTTCGCGCGCACCGGCTACATCAACGACTACTACTTCATCGCGCAGTGGTTCCCGAAGCTCGGGGTGCTGGAAGACCGCGGCTGGAACACGCACCAGTTCCACTCCGCCACGGAGTTCTACGCGGACTATGGCTCCTATGACGTGCGCATCACGGCGCCGCGCGGCTTCGTCGTCGGCGCGTCCGGCGTCGAGGCGCAGCGGATCGACAACCCTGACGACACCACGACGCACCGCTACAGGGCCGAGGACGTGCACGACTTCGCCTGGACGGCGAGCCCTCGCTTCCTGGATGTCCGGCGCACCTTCGAGCACGCGACGTTGGCCCGGACCGAGATGCGGTTGCTCCTCCAGCCGGAGCACCGCGGTCAGGAGGATCGCCTCTTCGCAGCAACGGAGGCGACACTCAGGTACTACGGTGAGTGGTTTGGCGCGTACCCGTATGGACACATCACCATCGTCGATCCAGCGTACCAGAGCGGCAGCGGCGGCATGGAATACCCGACGCTCTTCACGGCCGGGAGCCGGTGGATTGCGCCGCGCGCCGTCACGCAACCCGAGTCGGTCACCATCCACGAAGCCGGCCACCAATGGTGGTACGGGATCGTCGGCAGCAACGAGTTCGAGCACGCGTGGATGGACGAGGGGCTGAACACGTTCTCGACGGCGCGCGTCATCGAGCAGACGTTCGAACCGAACTACGTGGCGCAGCGCTACTTCGGAGGGTTCATCCCGTGGGTGTTCAGGGACATCCGCGTGTCGCGCGTGGACAACGACCGCCTGACCGGTTATCGCGACAACGCCGAGGCCGATGCCCAGTCCACCCCGACGTTCCGTTACTGGCCGGGCACCGCGACGTTCGTCAGCTATAACAAGACCGCGCTGTGGCTGCACACCCTCGAGCGCCATCTCGGGTGGCCCGTGCTCCAGCGGATCCTGGCCACGTACTTCGATCGCTGGAAGTTCCGGCACCCCCGCCCCGATGATTTCTTTCACGTCGTGAACGAGGTGAGCGGGCGCGACATGACATGGTTCTTCGACCAGGTCTATCGCAGCTCCAACGTGTTCGATTACGGCGTGCAGGAGCTGCAGAGCGCGGAGGGGGGCACGACGGTCGTCATCCGCCGGTACGGGGAAGCGACGTTTCCGGTGGACGTGGTCACGACGTTCGAGAACGGCGAGAAAGTCCGGGAACGATGGGACGGCCTCGAGCGGCGCGTGGTGTACACGTACCAGCGACCCGTGCGCGCGATGTCGGCCCAGGTGGATCCCGAACGCGTGCTGCTGCTCGACGTCAACTACACCAACAACAGCCGGACGCTCGAGCCGCGGGCGAGCGAGGCCAGCCTCAAATGGGGCCTGAAGTGGATGGCGTGGCTGCAGGAACTGCTGCTCACCTACGCGTTCTTCGCATGACGGCCGCGTGGCGCGAAGGCTGGCGGCGGGTGCTGGCGGCGCCGGCGGTGATGGGCGGCGTGTTCGTCGTGACGCTGCTGGCCGCGGCGCCGCCGGCCATCGTCATGCGCCGATCGATCGAGGCGCACCTGGGCCGCAGCCTGATGGCACACCAGGCCGCGGACGGCGTGAACTGGGACTGGTGGCAGGAGTTCGCGTCGCAGGCGACCGGTCTCGGCAGCACGTTCAGGCCCACCATCATCGGATTCGCGGCCACGCTCGACAACGTGGCGGGCCTGCTGGACGCCCAGCCCGAGAGTGCGCCGATCGCGGCGGCCATCGGCATCTACCTGCTCGTCTGGATCTTCCTGTCCGGCGGCGTGCTGGATCGATACGCGCGCCAGCGCCCGACGGGAGCGCGCGGCTTCTTCGCGGCAGCCGGGGTGCTCTTCTGGCGCTTCCTGCGGCTCGGCCTCGTCGCCGGCGTCGCGTACGGGTTCCTCTTCGTCTACCTGCACAGGTGGCTCTTCGACGAGTGGTACGTGAGAGCCACGCGCGACCTCGACGTCGAGCGCACCGCGTTCATCTGGCGCGCCGGGATGTATTCGATCTTCGGCGCGGCCCTCATCGCGGTCAACGTGCTGTTCGACTACGCGAAGGTGCGGCTGGTCGTGGAGGACAGGCGCAGCGCGCTTGCCGCGCTGGCGGCCGCGCTCGCCTTCATCACGAGGAATCCCGGGGCGGTGCTGGGACTGTATGCGCTGAACGCCGCCGTGTTCGTGCTGGCGCTCGCGGTCTGGGCGGTGCTGGCGCCCGGCGCGGGAGGAGCGGGGCTGTCGGTGTGGCTGGCGTTTGCGGCCACGCAGATGTATGTCGTGGCGCGGCTCGCCATGAAGCTGCAGTTCATGGCGTCGCAGACGGCGCTCTTCCAGGGTCGTCTCGCCCACGCGGCCTATACCGCCGCGCCCGAGCGAGCCTGGCCCGAATCCCCGGCCGCCGAGGC
>DATDHP010000019.1:0-6329 GCA_036521515.1 Vicinamibacterales bacterium | reverse complement strand
CGGGCGTGAGGCCGATGATGACGATGACGCTCTCCTGCGATCATCGCGTGGTCGACGGCGCGCGCGCGGCCGGGTTCATGCGCGATCTGGGGGAGGCGATCAGGGCGCCGCAACTGTAAGGCGAACGATCAGAAACTTGCTTCATCTGTCACGACTCAGGCCTTAGGAGATGTCTAGCTATGTTGCGCAACATCGGCAGCAACTGGGTGCTGGTCCTGGCGACCATCGGGGTGACCTATGTCCTCACGCCGTTCCTCATCGAGACGCTCGGCGAAGAGGGCTACGGCACCTGGACGCTCATCGTGTCGTTCACCGCGTACATCGGGCTGCTGGCGCTCGGCGTGCCGATGGCGTGCGTACGATACCTCGCGCAGCACGTGGCGGAGCGCGACGCGCGCATGCTGAACGCGATGATCGGCAGTTGTGCCGCGCTGTACCTGGTGATCAGCGTGCTCGCGATCGTCGTCGGCGCGTTGTCGATGCGGTTGTTCGGGCTCTACGAGATTCCGGCCGCGTATGCGGCGCAGGCGCCCCTGGCGTTCGCGTTGATGGTGGTCTACGTGTCGGCGGGGTTCGTCGGGCTGCTGCCCGAGGGCATCCTGTTCGCGCACCACGCGTTCGTGCCGCGCAATCTCGTGCGAATAACCGGGGTGGTGCTGCGCCTCGGCCTGACGATCGTGGTGCTCCGGTTTGCCGCTTCACTCGTCCTGCTGGCTCTTGTCCAGATCGGCTGTCTGCTGTTCGACGTCTGCGCGACCTGGCTCATCATCCGACGGCGTTACCCCGACGTTCGCCTCAACCTCGGCGACGCCAGCCTGGCGATGGTGCGGAGGATTCTCTCGTTCAGCATGTACGCGGTGCTGCTGGCCGCGGGCGCGCGTCTCAGCTTCGAGACGGCGGCGCTGGTGATTGGCGCAACGCTCGGCGTCGCCTCGATTCCGTTCTACGTCGTCGCCAACAACCTGATCGTGTACCTGATGGAGTTCGTCATCGCGATCGCTGCCGTCGTGTCGCCGATGGCCACGAGCCTCGCCACCAGCGGCAGGCGGGACGAGCTGCGCGAGATGTTCCTCAAGTGGTCGAAGGTGGCGCTGTCGCTGACGCTCATGGCCGGCCTGTTCCTGCTCGTCCTCGGCCCGAGGTTCATCGGCTGGTGGATCGATCCCGCCTATGAGCGTGACGCGGGGGCGGTGCTGCAGATCCTGACGCTTTCGAGTCTGGTGTTCCTGCCGGTCAGAGGCGTGGCGGTGCCCGTGCTCATGGGGATGGGAAGGCCGAAAGCGCCGGCCGTTGCCACGTTTGTCGCCGGCCTGGCCAATCTCGCGTTGAGTCTCGTGCTCGTCGGCCCGCTCGGCCTGGTCGGCGTCGCGTTGGGTGCCGCCATTCCGAACGTGCTGCTGGCACTGCTGATTCTCGCGGTCGCCTGCCGCGAGCTCGAGGTCACGCCCGTTCGCTACCTGCAGTACGTGGTGCCCAGGGCGGCGCTCGGCGCGCTGCCAATCCTGGCACTGCTGCTCTGGTTCCGCGTCGGCCTCCAGGTCCACAGCGTCTCGGGCCTCGCCGCGGCCGGAACCGCGATGATGCTGCTCTTCGGCGTCACCTGGGCGTTCTACGTCTATCGCGATGATCCGTACGTCGACATGAGAACTCACATGATTCGGCTTCGCGCATGGAGCAGGGCGTGACGGGGCTTCAGGCTCCGGGCTCCAGGCTGCGGGCTTCAGTTCCAGGCGTCGGGCCCCTGGTCCGGAACCCGAAGCCCGAAGTCCCTGACCACCTGTCGATCGAAGCGCGACGGGACCTCGATCTCGGGCTGGAGGATGCCGTTGCGCTCGAGGCGCTCGTCGCCACGCGTCCGTACGTGGGTGTCTTTCTGTCGCCGGCCTGGCTGGCAGGCTTTCTCGCCGAGCCGCCCGACGGCTCCGAGCCGCTGCTCCTGTTGATGCGCGAGGGAGGCACGCTGCGTGGCATGGTGCCCATCGCGGTCAGGCGCACCCTGACTCACGTCCGGGTCAGCCTCCTTGGCGGGGGCGCGGGGTCGGATCGGGTCGATCTGCTCGCGGCTCGCGGGTATGAAGCGCCATGCGCCGATCTGTTTCTGTCATGGCTCGCGGATTCCTTCGGACGGGGGTCCGTGCTGGAGCTGCAGGACGTGCCGGGGAGCTCGCCGTTGTGGGCGGCGATTCACCGCGCCGGCATCGAACGCCGGCATCGCCTTGTTCTCGTCCCGCGCGAGATTCACCCGGTGCCGTACCTGGACCTGCTGGAGCCGGGCTCACGCCCGAGCGGTGAGGTGACCCGTGGCTCGACGTCGCTCGCCCGGCATCGCCGCTGGCTCGAGCAGCGATGCCGCCTGAGAATCGAGAGGCTGCGCGATCCGGGAGAGGTGATGTCCGCGTTCGAGACCCTCGTCCGGTTCCTGTGCGTGCGCTGGCGCGGCCACGGCGGATCCGCGCTCGACGATCCGCGCGCCGAACGCTTTCACCGGCGCGTCCTCCCGCTGCTGCTTGCCGAGGGGCGGTTGCGCATGATTCAGCTCTCGGCCGACATGCGGCCGATTGCCGTGTACTACGGCCTCGGGCTCGGCACGTGGGCGGGCTATTACCTGGCGGGCTACGACCGTGAATGGGCGGGCCGCATACACCTCGGGCAGATTACCCTCGCCACGGCAATGGACCTGGCGGCGCAGGACGGCGCCACAGAGTTCGATTTTCTCAAGGGCGCAGAGCGGACGAAATACCTCTGGCGGGTTCGTGAGCGCGCGACCGTCAACGCGGACGTCTACTCGGCGCAGGCGGGACCACAGGCCCTGCGCGCGATTCGCGCCGTGCGCGATGCGGCCGTCGCGTTGGCCAAGACTGCGCGGCTTCTCGCCATCTGACCCGTGGGCTACGTCAGGCGGTTCACCCGGGACGACATACCGCAGGTCGCGCAGCTGCACGAGCAGGTCTTTCCGCCCGGCTGCGCCGATTCCGGCGACGGCGAGGGGTATGCCGCCTATTTCAACGGCGTCTTCCTGGAGAATCCGGCAGGCAACGGTGCGCTCCATTCATTGGTGTACCAGGAATACGACGGGCGGATTCTCGGCTTTCTCGGGGTCGTGCGGCGTCGGGTCGCGATTCACGACTGCCGATACGAGGCCGCGGTCAGCTCGCAGTTCGTCGTGGCCCGGCAGGCGGCGAGGGCGCTCGTCGCCACGCGGCTCATCAAGGCCTATCTGGACGGACCGCAGGACCTGTCGATTGCCGACGAAGCGACCGACGTGGCACGGAGGATCTGGGAGGGCGTCGGCGGAAGCACCGCCCTGCTGCACAGCCTCTACTGGACTCGTGCGCTCCGGCCGGCGAGGCTGGCCCTGTCGCTGGCGCGGCAGCGCCGTTCGCTCGCGCCGTTTGCCATTGTGGCCGGCCCGATCGCATCGGCGCTCGACGCGCTGGCGACGCGCCTGCCCGGCGGCCACTTCCGTCAGACGGAGCCCGCCGTGGAGGCCGAAGAGTTCTCCCCGGAGACGGTCCTGGCGTACGCCCCGGGTCTCTACGGTGATGGGACGCTGTGGGTCGAGTATGAGGACCGAACGTTCCAGTGGCTCCTCGACCGCGCCGCCACCAGACGGGCCGGCGGCCGCGTGCTGAAGATCGCGTTGAGAAGCAGGCTCAACGTCGTCGGCTGGTACGTGTGTTATCTCGATCCCACGGGGCACGCGGAGGTCGTTCAACTCGCCGCCACGCCCTCGTCCATCGATGATGTGCTCGATCACCTTTTCTTTCACGCCTGGCGGCACGGCGCCGTCGCGGTTCATGGACGGCTCGACCCTCGCTTCATCCAGGCGCTGTCGGACAAGTACTGCTTTATCCATCGTCGCGGTCCGTGGCTGCTCGTCCGGGCACGCAGGGCAGAGCTCCTGTCAGCCTTCCAGACGGGGAAAGCGGCGTTTTCGCTGCTCGACGGGGAGTGGTCGCTGAGGTTTCAGCGGTCGCGGTGATGGAGGCGGGGGTGACGGGGACGCTGTGGATCTGTGTCGTTGCTCTGCCAGTGCTCCTGCTGGCCGTGGAGCTCGGCGCGCGGTGGTGGATCCGCCGCCGCGCTGAGTACTACGTGCTGCCTCCAGGGCTGCGGCTTCGGCTGCGTCCCGATCCCGAGGTGTTTCCGCAACTCGAGCGCGCCACGCGGTTCGATGTGAACAGGGACGGGGAGCGCGGCAGCGAGGTCCCGCGTGGTGAAGGCCTCTTCCGGATTCTCGTGGCCGGAGGAAGTCAGCCCGAGGGCTACCTGCTGGACCAGGAGACGGCGTGGCCCGGTGCGCTTCAGCGCCTGCTGCGGGCGCCGGCGTGCCTCGAGCGACTCGGCGCAACTGACGTGCACGTCGGCAGCATCGCCCGGTCCGGCGTCGGCGCCGAGGCCCTGGAGCTGATCTTCAGGCGCGTGCTTCCGCGCTATCCGCGTCTCCAGCTCATCATCATCCTGGTGGGCGCCACCGATGTGCTGCGGTGGCTCGAACACGGAGCGCCGCAGATCCTCCCGCCCGTGCGGACATCTGACGTCTTCCGGTGCCATCCCGAAGGGCCGTTCGGCTGGAAACCGGGGCAGTGGGCTTCCGTGGAATTGCTGTTGCGGGCACGCCGGCGGTGGCTGCAGCCGCTCGCGGTTCACGAGCACGCAGGCCGGTGGGTGGGGCACGCCCGCGCGATGCGGGCGCACGCGAAGGTCATTCGAACGGCTCCGCCCGATGCCGCTCCGCTGCTCGGCCAGTTCGAGCCGCATTTCAGACGCCTTCTGGCGATTGCCTCGGGGCACGCCGATCGCGTGATCGTCGTCCGCCAGCCGTGGTTTGACGCGTCCTACTCGGCGGCGGAGGCCGCTCACATGTGGCATGGCGGGGTAGGGCAGGCGTGGCGCGCCGATCTCACCACGTACTATTCGTTCGATGTCGTCAGCCGGCTGATGTCTCTCCTCGACGCCCGGGCCGCCGCCACTGCTGACGCCCTGGGCATCGAACAGATCGACCTGATGCCGGTGCTCGAGCGGAACCTCCTTCACTACTACGACTGTTTCCACGCCACGCCTGCCGGCTCGAGGGCGGCCGCGGCCGCTGTTGGTACTGCAATCGTGTCAGACCGGCGCGAGCCGGAAGCGACGAGACCGAACGCCTCATGTGTGGCTTCGCGGGCGTCCTGACCACCGCCGGCTGTTCGCGCGACGAGCTGACCGATGATGCCCATCGTATGAGTCGGGCGATCGCGCACCGGGGCCCCGATGACAGCGGTGTCTGGGTCGACGAGCAGGCGGGAGTGGCGTTCGGCTTCCGCAGGCTCGCTATTCTCGATGTGTCGCCGCAGGGCCATCAGCCGATGGCCTCCGCCTCGGGCCGCTTCGTCATCGCGTTCAACGGAGAGGTCTACAACTTCTGCGATCTGCGGCGCGAGCTCGAGCCGCACGGTCACCGGTTTCGCGGGCACTCGGACACCGAGGTGATCCTTGCCGCCTTCGAGCAGTGGGGCATTCGCGACGCCGTGCAGCGCTTCGTCGGGATGTTTGCGATGGCCGTGTGGGACACCGGGCGGCGGGAGCTCTCGCTCGTCCGCGATCGGTTGGGCAAGAAGCCGCTCTACGTCTACCGTGAGCCCGGGTTGATCACATTCGGGTCGGAGCTGAAGGCACTCGTCGCCGGACCGTCGTTCGATCGGGCGATCGATCGCGGCGCGCTGGCGTCGTACTTCCGCTATCTCTACGTTCCGTCGCCGAAGACCATCTTTCAGCGCGCCACCAAGCTGCCTCCCGCGCACGTGCTCACCGTTCGGGACCCGAACATCCCGCTGCCGGCGCCGCAACGGTACTGGTCGCTGCAGGAGGCCGCGCGCGACGGATTGAAGCGCCGGATTGCGGGAGCGGAAGAGGAGGCGGTTGACCGGCTCGATCGGCTGCTGGACGAGGCGGTGCGCTGCCGGCTCCGGTCCGACGTGCCTCTGGGCGCGCTGCTCTCCGGCGGCATCGACTCCTCGACCGTCGTCGCGCTGATGCAGGCGGCGAGCAGCAGGCCGGTGAAGACGTTCACGATTGGCTTCGCCGAGGAGGCCTTCGATGAAGCCGCCCACGCCGCGCGCGTCGCCAGCCATCTGGGCACGGACCACACGGAGCTGCTGCTCACCGGAGACGATGCGCGCGGGCTGATCCCCAGCCTCCCCGAGATCTTCGATGAGCCGTTTGCCGATCCGTCGCAACTGCCGGCGCTGCTCGTCTCGCGGCTCGCCCGCCGGCGCGTCACGGTCGCGTTGTGCGGAGACGGCGGTGACGAGCTGTTTGGCGGCTACAACCGGTACGTTTACGGAGCT
>DATDHP010000018.1:0-3737 GCA_036521515.1 Vicinamibacterales bacterium | reverse complement strand
ACGCTGCGCTCGTTCCAGGGCTATCGGCTGCTCCAGGAGTACTTCTCGTTTCCGGGCCGCTTCCGCTTCTTCGAGCTGACCGGCCTCGCGCGTGCGCTTCAGCGCGTCGTCACCGACGAGGCGGAGATCGTGGTGCTCCTGGGCCGGGGCGACGCGACGCTCGAAAGCGTCGTCGATGCGTCCAACTTCGCGCTGTTCTGCACGCCGGCGATCAACCTGTTCCCCAAGCGCGCCGACCGCATTCACGTCGGCGACGGCGCGCACGAGTACCACGTCGTCGCCGACCGGACCCGTCCGCTCGACTTCGAGGTGTACGAGGTCACGAGCGTCGCAGGGCACGGCGTGGGCACCGACAGCGAGCAGGAGTTTCAGCCCTTCTACTCCGCGTACAGCACGGACGCGGTGCGGCAGCAGCCCGCGTATTTCACCACGCGGCGCGAGCCGAGGCTGGTGACGGCGGAGCAGCGCCGGCGTGGCTCGCGTTCGACCTACGTGGGCAGCGAAGTGTTCCTGTCGCTCGTCGATCCCGCGCAGGCGCCCTACAGCGGTGATCTGCGCCAGCTGTCATTGCAGGTGCTCTGCACGAACCGCGATCTCGTGCCGCAGATGCCACTGAACGTGGGCAAGACCGATCTGCTGCTGGACGCGGCGGCGCCGGTCGCCGGCATTCGTGTGGTTGGCTCGCCGAGCCGCCCGTACGGCCGCCTGGCGGATGGTGCGGTGGCCTGGCGCGCGATCAGCCACCTGTCGTCGAATTACCTGTCGCTCGTGAGCGCATCGCCGCAGGAGGGCGCGAGCGCGCTCCGGGACGTCCTCGGCCTGTATGCGTCCGGGAGCGACCAGAGCGCGACGAAACAAATCGAAGGCATCAGGTCCGTCCGGCTGGAGCGGGTCGTGCGCCGCCTGCCGTCGACGGCGGGGCCGCTCACCTTCGGCCGCGGCCTCGAGATCAACGTCCAGATCGACGAGATGGCGTTCGAGGGCGGCAGCGGGTACCTGCTCGGATCGGTGCTCGATCGCTACTTCGCGCGCTACGTGTCGCTCAATTCGTTCACCGAAACCGTCCTGCGCTCGGAGACGCGGGGCGAGATCAACCGATGGGTGCCGCAATGGGGCGCGAGACCGACGCTCTGACGTTTCTCGCCTCGCTGGCGGCCGTGCCGTACCGCCACGATTTCTACCAGGCGCTGCGCAGGCTGGAATGCCTGTACCCGGACAAGCCGCGCTGGGGTCGCGCGCTGCGTCCGGGCGACGAGCCCGTGCGGCTGGGGCAGGAGCCGGACCTGGCGTTCGCGCCCGCCCCGCTCGCGGCCCTCGAGACCGGTGAGAGCGGGAAGCCGCCGCGGCTGCAGGTCAGGCTGTTTGGCCTGTTTGGTCCGAACGGCCCGCTGCCGACCCACGTGACCGAGTACGCCCGCGAGCGGCTGCGGCACGCGGGCGACCCGACGCTCAGCCGGTTTCTCGATCTGTTTCACCATCGCTTTCTCGCGCTGTTCTATCGCGCGTGGGCGCAGGCGCAGCCGCACGTCAACCGCGATCGCCCGGAAGACGATCGCTTCTCGACTTACGTGGGCGCGTTCCTGGGCGTGTCGCCGGCCTCGTTCCGCTATCGCGATACGTTGCCCGATCTGGCCAAGTTCTTTCACGTCGGCGCGCTCGTTCGCCAGGTGCGGAACTCGGAGGGACTGGCGGCCATCCTCCAGCACTTCTTTCGCGTGCCCGTGAAGGTCGAGGAGTTCGTCGGTCACTGGATGTGGCTGGGTCCGCGCGAGCGCACGCTTCTGACGCCGGCGGCCGCCGCGCTCGGCGCGGGCGCGGTGCTGGGCAGCCGCGTCTGGGACCGGCAGCACAAGTTCCGCATCCACCTCGGCCCGCTCACCCTCGCGCAGTATGAGGGCTTCCTGCCCGGCAGCGCGATCCTCAGGAAGCTGGTGGACTGGGTGCGCCTGTATCTGTGTTTCGAGCTCGATTGGGATGTGCGCCTCGTCCTGCGGAAGAACCAGGTGCCGCCCCTGACGCTCGGAGGCGGCCGGCAACTCGGGTGGACCACATGGCTCGGCCGGCGCAGCGCCCCCGGCGACGCCGACGACTTGTGCATTGATGCAGAAAGGTTCGTTCACGAGCATGAGTGAGATCAGCCGCTCGGCATTGTTCGGGAAGCTCAACAGCCTGGCGTACAAGGCCATCGAGGGTGCGACCGTCTTCTGCAAGCTGCGCGGCAATCCCTACGTCGAGCTGGTGCACTGGCTGCAGCAGATCGTGCACGCGCCCGATTCCGATCTGCACCGCATCATCAGGCACTTCGAGCTCGATTCGTCGAGACTGGCCAAGGACGTGACCGACGCCCTGGACCGCCTGCCGCGCGGTGCGACGTCGATTTCCGACCTGTCCGCCCATGTCGAGAGCGCGGTGGAGCGTGGCTGGGTCTACTCGACGCTGATGTTCGGCGATTCGCAGGTGCGGACCGGTCACCTCGTCGTCGGGATGCTGAAGACGCCGTCGCTGCGCAACGCGCTGGTGGCGATTTCGCGCCAGTTCGAAGCGATCAAGGCGGACACGCTGACCGAGGACTTCGCGCGCATCGTCAACGGC
This sequence comes from Vicinamibacterales bacterium, assembly GCA_036521515.1. Taxonomy (GTDB): domain Bacteria; phylum Acidobacteriota; class Vicinamibacteria; order Vicinamibacterales; family UBA2999; genus Gp6-AA40. The sequence goes on along the minus strand of DATDHP010000018.1, from coordinate 1,145 downwards.
TCCCCGGAAGAGCGCCTGCGGGCCACGGACGGCTCGGCGGTGCCTGGCGAAGCCAGCGATGCGATCGCACCGGCGCAGATGGGCAAGCAGGAAGCGCTGCGGCGCTTCGCGACCGATCTGACGGAGCGGGCACGCAAGGGCGGAATCGATCCGGTGAGTGGACGCGACGAGGAGATTCGGCAGATTGTCGACATCCTGATGCGCCGCCGTCAGAACAACCCGATCCTGACCGGTGAGGCCGGCGTCGGGAAGACGGCCGTCGTGGAGGGCTTTGCACTGCGGCTGGCGAAGGGCGACGTGCCGCCGCCGCTGCAGAACGTGTCGGTGTACACGCTCGACATCGGCCTGCTGCAGGCCGGCGCCAGCATGAAGGGTGAGTTCGAGAACAGGCTGCGGCAGGTGATCGAGGAGGTGCAGGCCTCGCCCAAGCCGATCATCCTGTTCGTGGACGAGGCCCACACGCTCATTGGCGCCGGTGGGGCCGCCGGGACCGGAGACGCCGCGAACCTGCTCAAGCCGGCGCTCGCGCGCGGGACGCTGCGCACGATCGCGGCGACCACCTGGTCCGAGTACAAGAAGTACATCGAGAAGGATCCGGCGCTCACGCGCCGCTTCCAGGTCGTGCAGGTCGCCGAGCCGGGCGAGGAGAAGGCGATTCTGATGGTGCGCGGCGTGGCGTCGGTCCTCGAGAAGCATCACCGCGTCCAGCTCCTCGACGAGGCCCTCGAGGCGGCTGTCCGGCTGTCGCATCGCTATATCCCGGCGCGCCAGTTGCCGGACAAGGCGATCAGCCTGCTCGACACGACGTGCGCGCGCGTGGCGATCAGCCAGCATGCCGTGCCGCCGCAGCTCGAGGACTGCCGGCGCCGGATCGAAGCGCTGAAGACCGAGCTCGAGATCATCGGCCGCGAGGAGGCGGTCGGCGTCGACGCGGCGGATCGCAGGAAGGCCGCCGAAGAGAAGCTGGCCGCGCAGGAGGCGCAGCACGGCGAGCTGGACGCACGGTGGCAGGCCGAGCGCGAGCTGGTGGACCGCGTCCTCGACATTCGGGCCACGCTCAGGAAGTCCGAGACGACACCGGAGGAGCGCGCCTCTCTTCTCGACGAGCTGGCCGGACACCAGCGGAGGCTGACGTATCTGCAGGG
>DATDHP010000017.1:0-2300 GCA_036521515.1 Vicinamibacterales bacterium | reverse complement strand
GAGGACCGGCGTCTCGTCACCGGCACCGGCAGGTTCGCGGCCGACTGGAACGTCCCCGGCCAGCTCTACGGCCATTTCGTGCGCTCCGATCACGCACACGCGCAGATCGTCTCCATCGACCCGTCGGCCGCGCTCAGGCATCCCGGCGTCAAGGCGGTCTTCACGGGCGAAGACGCCGTGAAGGCGGGCTACGTGAAGGCGCCCCACGCCCTCAACTGGGAGGGCAAGAACGGAATGAAAGCGCGCGCGCCGCAGCGGCCGGTGCTGGCGCACGGCGGCGTGCATTTCGTCGGCGAGGCCGTCGCGCTGGTCGTGGCCGACACCGCCGGCGCGGCCCAGGACGGCGCCGAGCTGGTGAAGGTCGACTATCGCGATCTGCCGCCGGCGGTGCAGTCCGAGGATGCGCTCGCGCCCGGCGCCTCCCAGCTGCATGACGAAGTGCCCGGCAACCTGGCGTTCGAGGCCGAGGCTGGCAACGCGCAGGCGGTGGACGAAGCGTTCGCGCGCGCGAAGCACGTAACGCGCCTCAAGATGGAGTCCAACCGTGTCGCGCCGAGCCCGATGGAGCCGCGCGCGTGCCTCGCCGTCCACGACGCGGGAAGCGACAGCTACACCCTGCACGTGTGCTCGCAGGGGATCACGACGCTGCGCGCGCAGCTTTCCGCCTGGACCGGCGTGCCAATCGCGAAGCTGAATTTCCTGGTCCACGACGTCGGCGGCGGCTTCGGCCAGCGCACGGTCGCCTACCCGGAATACGGCGCCCTGATGATCGCCGCGAAGGGAACCGGCAAGCCGGTGAAATGGGTGGCGACGCGCTCCGAGGGCTTCGTCTCCGATACTCACGGGCGCGCCAACATCGTGAGCGGTGAGCTGGCGCTCGATGCGCAGGGCAAGTTCCTCGCGATGCGCCTCAACTGGGTGAACGACATGGGGTCCTACCTGAACCCCGCGGCGATGGGCCACGTTCGCAACACCACGAACTGCATGACCGGCGTCTATCGCATCCCGGCGCTGCACGGCACCTGGCGCGTGGCTCTCACGAACACGACGCCCGTCGGCGCCTACCGCGGCGCCGGCCGCCCCGACATCGCGTACGCGGTCGAGCGGCTGGTGAGCCAGGCGGCGGCCGATATGAACATCGACGCCGCCGAATTGCGTCGGCGCAACTTCATTCCCCCGGAGGCGTTCCCCTACAAGACGCCCACGGGCTCGACCTACGAGATCGCGGACCTCCCGGGCGTCCTGGAAAAAGCCCTGAAGCTCTCGGACTGGAAGGGCTACCCGAAGCGCCGCGCGCAGAGCGCGAAGAAAGGCAAGCTTCGCGGGATCGGCATTTCCACCGTGATCGAGAACACGGGCGCGGGCAACGCGCCCAAGGACGAGGTCGAGATCGAGATCGGAAAGGACGGAAAGGTCGCCGTCCATACCATGTCCAAGACGCAGGGGCACGGCCACGAGACGACGTTCGGCACCATCGTTGCCGACGCGCTGGGCGTGCCGCTCTCCCAGGTCCGGATCATCCAGTGCGCGCCGGAGAAGCAGCACAAGCTGCAAGGCAACCACACCGGCGGCTCGCGCAGCACGGTGGGCGCGGGCAGCGTCTGCCACCTGGCGGCGCTGAAGGCGATCGACGAGGGCAAGGCGGTCGCCGCGCTGCAGATGGGCGTGGAGCCCTCGCAAGTGAACTACGCGAAGGGCGTGTTCACGTCGAAGGAGTCGAAGAAGTCGGTCAAGCTGGGCGATCTCGCGCAGGACAAGCCCTTCGCCGTCATCGCCGAAGCGGCGTTCGGCTCGACGTATCCGAACGGGTGCCACATCGTCGAGGTCGAGATCGACCCTGCGACCGGGACGACCGAAATCGCCTCGTATTGCGCGGTGGACGACTGCGGCCACGTCATCAACCACGACGTCGTCGAGGCGCAGGTCCACGGGGGCGTCGTGCAGGGACTGGGGCAGGCGCTGGGGGAGCACGTGGTCTACGATCGAGCGACCGGGCAACTCCTCACCGGAAGCTTCATGGACTACAGCATGCCGCGCGCCGGCCTGCTGCGCGGCATCCGCGGCGAGGAGCACCCGACGCCGAGCAAAGTGAGCCCGCTCGGGGTCAAGGGCGTGGGCGAATCGGGCTGCACGGGGTCGCTGCCGGCGCTCGCCAACGCGGTGATGGACGCGCTCGCGCCGCTCGGTGTCGGGCATCTCGACATGCCGCTCACGCCCAGCAAGCTGTGGCACGCGATGCAAACGGCCAAGAAGAACTGATCGACAACAGCCGCAGAGACGCAGAGGGCACAGAGAATGCT
>DATDHP010000016.1:0-8293 GCA_036521515.1 Vicinamibacterales bacterium | reverse complement strand
GGCTGCAGTCCGACAACGTGTTCGTCGTGTTCAACAACGGATGGCACGAGACGGAAGTCGCCGACGAAGTATCCGGGCTCGAGTGGCAGTGGTCCAGGCGGGAAGCGACGCTGTCGTTCCGGAACCCGAAGCGTGATTCAGTCTTCTTCCTGCAGCTCGATCAGCCGGTCAAGCCGTTCCCCGAGCCGCAGCGGGTGGAGGTGCGCATCGGCTCGACGGTGATCGACAGTTTTCCGCTGCCGCCGGCCACGCGCGAGCTCCGCCGCATCAACGTGACCGCCGACCAGTTTGGCGGCGGCGACGCGGTGGACATGACGATCGCCGTCGACAAGACCTTCGTGCCGGCGTCGATTCCGGAGCTGCGGAGCACTGACCCGCGCGAGCTCGGCGTCCGCGTCTTCCGCGCGTTCGTCCAGCCCCGGTAATGGGGTCAGACCCCCGTGCGGGGTCAGACCCGGCGCACGTGCGGGCTGGTTTCGCACTCGTGACCAACGAGGCTCCGAAGCGACCGCCGGGCCCGACACGACAGCCTGAAAACCAGCCTCGACAATTGCAGTGCACCGGCCTGCACGTCGTTGCACTGTTACAACCCTCACACGCACACGCCGTCGCACGTCAGGACAGACGCCTTCGGCCGGGTTGCGACTGCACGGTTGGGATCAGGCCGCCTCCGGCCACTTTCGCCGGATCCGGGTCTAATTCCGCAGGAAGCTGTGCCAGACTGTGGGGATGGAGTTCCGCTGTAGGCTCGGTACGGCGGGCGGCGAAGTCATCGAAGGCGTCTACATCGCCGAGAGCGAGGCGCGCCTCCGGCGCGAGCTGGAAGAAAAAGGGCTGTTCGTCCTTTCGCTGCAGCGCCGCGGGGGGGTCACCGGCCTGTCGCGCGGCAGCGGGCGCCACCGCCGGATAGCTCGACAGGAATTCCTCGTCTTCAACCAGGAGCTCACCACGCTGCTGAAGGCGGGCATGCCGCTGGTGCAGTCGCTCGACATCCTCCGGCAGCGCGTGGCGAACGCCACCTTCAAGGCGGTGCTCGACGACGTGTACGAGAAGGTGAAATCGGGCACCGGGCTGTCGGACGCGTTTGGCGCGCATGGGGACCTCTTTCCGGCAGTGTACTCGGCGTCGCTGATGGCCGGGGAGCGCAGCGGTAACCTCGACTCGGTGATCCGCCGATACGTAGCGTACGAGAAGGTGATCGGCGCCGTGAAGCGGCGCACGATCTCGGCGCTGATTTATCCGGCGATCCTCACGGTCCTGATGCTGGGGCTGATTGGCATCATCGTGCTGCGGGTGGTGCCGTCGTTCTCCGCCTTCTACGAGAACTTCGACCGCGAGCTGCCGCTCTCGACGCGCATCATCGTCGGCGTGTCGGACGCGATCGTCGCCAATATCTGGCTCGTCGTGATCGCCGTGGTCGCCACGGTCGGCGGCCTGATGGCATGGGCGAGGGACCCGGGGCAGCGCGCCCGCATCGATCGCCTGCTGCTGGAGCTGCCGTGGGCGGGCAAGACGGTCCGGAAGTTTTCGACCGCGCAGATGGCGCGGACGCTGGCGACGCTGCTCGGCGGCGGCATCCCCCTCGTGAACGCGCTCGAGATCGTGGTGCGCTCGATGTCGAACCGCCACCTGGGGGCGGAGCTCGAGGAGATCACGCGGCGCGTGCGCGAGGGGCAGAGCTTCGCCGGGGCCATGCTCGCGCGCAAGGTGTTTCCCGACGTTGCGGTGAAGATGGTGGAGGTCGGCGAGCAGACCGGCGCGCTGCAGGAGATGCTGAACAGCCTCGCCGACTTCTACGACGAGGAGATCGAGACCGAAGTCGGACGGTTCATCACGATCATCGAGCCGGCCCTCCTCGTGATCATGGGGCTGGTCATCGCGCTCGTGGTCATTGCGCTCTACCTGCCGCTGTTCGAGCTGAGCTCGGTGGTCAGCGGCGGCTAGTGTGCCGGGTAGCCGGCAGCCGGCAGCTGACGGTGGACGTGATTCGACGCGGCGGGGTGGAAGACGGTGCGTTGTTCATCTCGTTGGCGCATGTGCAGGCGCACTGCCGGCTGCCGGCTGCCAGCTTGAGACTGCAGTAGCTTTATGGCAACACTCGAACCGGAAAGCCTCGTTCAGACCCCGGAGGACTACTCCCAGGAGGTCGCGCAGGCCCGGAAGCTGGCGGAACGCTATCGCCTCGAGTTCGTCGAGATGGACGAGTTCCACATCGACCAGGAGCTGTTCCGGTCGATCCCGGCGGACCTGATGCTTCGCTACGGCTTCGTGCCGTATCGTCGCGAGGGCAAGTCGCTCGTCATCGTCGTCTCGGACCCGACCGATCTGCCGATGATCGACGAGCTGAGCGTCGTGCTCGGCACGGCGCTCAAGGTCACCGTTGGCGCGCCGTCGGCGATCCAGTCGATCCTCAAGAAGAGCGAGAGCTCGCAACGCGTCCTCGAGGAAGCGACCGAGGGATTCCAGCTCCAGGTCCTCAAGGAGGACGAGTCCGGCGAGGAGAGCCTGACCGTCGAGCGTCTGACGAGCGATATCAGCCCCATCATCAAGCTGGTCGACTCGACGATCTACACCGCGATCCAGCGGCGCGCGAGCGACATCCACATCGAGACCGGCGACGAGTCGGTCCACGTGAAATACCGTATCGACGGCGTGCTGCAGCCGGCGATGCGGCCGATCGCGAAGCAGTTCCACAGCTCCATCATCTCGCGCATCAAGGTCATGGCGGAGCTGGACATCGCCGAGAAGCGCGTGCCGCAGGACGGCCGTTTCAAGGTGCGCATGCCCGGCAAGACGATCGACTTCCGCGTGTCGGTCATGCCGAGCGTGCACGGCGAAGACGCGGTCATCCGTATTCTCGACAAGGAATCGATCAGCGAGCAGTTCACGGAGCTGACGCTGAACGTCGTCGGCTTCCCCGAGCAGGAGCTGCGGCGGTTTCGCAAGTACATCCGCGAGCCCTACGGCATGGTGCTGGTGACCGGGCCGACCGGCTCGGGCAAGACGACCACCCTCTACGCGGCGCTCTCCGAGATCAAGTCGATCGAAGACAAGATCATCACCATCGAGGACCCGGTCGAGTACCAGCTCCGCGGGATCACGCAGATCCCGATCAACGAGAAGAAGGGGCTGACCTTCGCGCGCGGCCTGCGCTCGATCCTCCGCCACGATCCCGACAAGATCATGGTCGGCGAGATTCGCGACCCGGACACCGCCCAGATTGCGATCCAGTCGGCGCTCACCGGTCACCTCGTGTTCACTACCGTCCATGCGAACAACGTGGTGGACGTGCTCGGGCGCTTCCTGAACATGGGCGTCGAGCCGTACCAGTTCGTGTCCGCCCTGAACTGCGTGCTCGCCCAGCGGCTCGTGCGCCTCATCTGCGCGCACTGCAAGCGGCCGGTCCGGGTCGATACGAAGCTGCTGGAAGAATCGGCGCTGGATCCCGCGCTCGCCCAGACGCACACGTTCTACGAGGGGGCCGGGTGCATCGAGTGCGGCGGTACCGGCTTCAAGGGCCGCACGGCGATCTGCGAGCTGCTGGACCTGTCCGATCGCATCCGTGAGATGATTCTTGATCGCCGTCCGGCTTCGGAAGTGAAGAAGGCGGCGCACGAGGAAGGGATGCGATTCCTGCGGGAGTCGGCGGTCGAGAAAGTCATGCTCGGCCAGTCGACCCTGCGCGAGATCAACAAGGTGACCTTCGTCGAATGAGCCGCCTACGCCAAGGCCCCGGCGCCCAAGGCCTGTTCGCCTCCTGGCTGGCCAGTCCTCCACCCGACGCGGCGGTCGAGATTGCTCCCGAACGTGTCGCCGTCGCGACGATGGCCGCACGCGGCGGCGAGCTGTCCGTGCACGGCTACGCGAGCGAGCCGCTGGCGGCTGGCGCGGTGGCGCCGTCCCTCACCGGCCACAACATCATCGATCGACCGAGGGTGGTCGCTGCGCTGCAGGCCGCCTTCGACCGTCTGGGCAGCCGCCCCCGCCGCGTGGCGCTGGTCATCCCGGACATCGCGGCGCGCGTCTCGCTGTTGCGGTTCGAGCAGGTGCCGGCGCGGCGCGAGGACCTGGACCAGCTGGTGCGATGGCAACTGAAGAAGTCGGCGCCGTTTCCCATTGACGACGCGTGCGTGACGTACAGCCAGGGGGCCGGCGGCGCCGGCGGCTCGGACTTCATCGTGGCCATGGCGCGGCGGGAGGTCGTCCGCGAGTACGAAACCGTGTGCGATCAGGCCGGGGCGTACGCCGGGCTGGTGGACCTCGCCACGCTCAGCGTCCTCAACCTGTTCGTGGCGTCCAGGAACGTGCCAGTGGGCGACTGGCTCGTCGTGCACATGCAGCCGGAGTACACGTCGCTCGCCATCATGCGTGGCGAGCACGTCGCCTTCTTCCGCAATCGGCCGGAGGGGGACGAGGGCAGTTTGCCGGACCTCGTGCACCAGACGGTCATGTATTACCAGGACCGGCTGTCGGGTCAGGGATTCAGCCGTGTGCTGCTCGGCGGGACCGGGCGCGTCGCCGGCGCCGTGGACATGGCGCGGCGCAGCCTCGAGGCACGTCTTGGCGTGGAGGTGGAACCAATCGATCCGAGCGCCGTCGCGTCGCTGCGTGACCGCAGCAGCGTCACGCCGGAGCTGATGGACCGGCTCGCGCCGCTCGTCGGGATGCTGCTGCGGACGCGCAGGGAAGCGGTGGCTGCGTGATGATCAGGACCAATCTCGCCACCAGGCCGTTCTACAACGTCCGCGCCGTGCAGATCGCGATCTGGACGCTTGCGGGCCTGGTCATCGGGATTACGCTTTTCAACACCATCCGCATCGTCACCCTGGTCATGAGTCAGCAGACGCTCGGGGCCACCGCGGACGCGGCCGAGCGCGAAGCCGCGCGCCTCCGGTCGGAGGCGGCGCGGATCAGGGCGCAGATCAATCCGGCCGAGCTGCAGACGGTGGCGAGCGCGGCCCGCGAAGCCAACGACCTCATCGACCAGCGCGCCTTCTCGTGGACCGAGCTGTTCACCCGGTTCGAGGCGACGCTTCCCGATGACGTCCGGATCACGGCGGTGCAGCCGCGCCTCGAGGAGGGCCGGTTCATCGTGGGGGTCGCCGTCCAGGCGCGCCGCGCCGAGGACCTCGACGCGTTCATCGAGGCGCTCGAAGACACGGGCACGTTCCACAACGTGCTGGCCACCGAAACCCAGACCAACGAGGCCGGCTTGCTGGAAGCGATCATCGAGGGTGTCTACCAGGCGCCGTCGCGCACGGCGCTGGCGGAGGCGCGCGGGCAATGAGCACTCCGCAGGGCACGCCGCTCGCGCGGCGCGTGCTGGCCGAACGCCGTCGCGTCGTCCTGCCGCTGGCCATCGCGCTGCTGATCAACGTGCTCGTGTACGCGGTGTTCGTGTATCCGCTCGCGCAGCGCGTGGCCAACGTCGAGCAGCGGAACCAGGAGGCCGGGCGATCGCTCACCGCCGCGCAGACGGAATTCGCTCAGGCCAACGGCACGCTGACGGGGAAGGACCGCGCCTCCACCGAGCTCGCGACCTTCTACAAGGACGTCCTGCCGCCCGACCTGTCGGGTGCGCGGCGGCTGACGCAATTGCGGCTTCGTCAGCTCGCCCGCGAGTCCGACCTCCGGTTCGATCGCGATCGCTACGAGGAGGTCGAAGTCCGGGAGAGCACGCTCCGCCGCCTCAGGATCACGATGGTGCTCACCGGCAGCTACGAGGACATGCGCACCTTCATTTACCAGCTTGAAACGTCCCCGGAGTTCGTGGTCATCGACAACGTCGAGCTCGCGGGCGTGGGCGCGGACAGCGACGGCGCGCAGGTGGTGACGCTGCAGCTGTCGACCTACTTCCGGAACGGGGCCTGATGGCGTCGAAGACGCAGAAACAGCTCGCCTTGCTGGGCGTTCTCGTGGCGGGCCTCGTCGTGGTGACGATGCGCGGCGGAGAGGACACCCCGGCCGTAACCCAGGCTCCATCGTCCAATCCCGTATCGGGAACGACGGGTACGCGGCAGCAGCAGCGGGCGGGTGAGGCGGCGGTGGTGGACGTGCAGCTCGAAGCGCTGAAGGCGCCGCGGGAGGAGGCGCCCGACCCGGAACGCAACCTCTTCCGTTTCGAAGTCAAGGCGCCGCCACCAGCGCCACCGCGCCCCGCGGCGCCGCCGCCGCCGCCGACCCGCCCGGTGCCGACCGGCCCGCCGGTGCCAGCGGGGCCGCCGCCGCCGGCGCCCATCCCGCTGCGGTTCATTGGTATGCTCAACGCCCCGACCCAGGCAGGCCGTGTCGCCATCCTGGCCGACGGTCGCGGCAACACGTTCCAGGGACGAGAAGGCGATATCATCGAGGGGCGCTATCGACTGCTGAAGATTGGTGCAGATAATGTCGAGATGGTGTATACCGACGGTCGTGGACGCCAACTGATCCGACTCGCAGGACCATGATGCATCGACTCGCGCTCGTTCTCGTGATGGCATCGCTCGTGGCAGGCTGTGCAACCGGGGGGGCGTTCGGCCGCGGCGAGGACGCCGCGCAAGCCGGCGACTGGGACACCGCGGTGAACTTCTACCGCCAGGCCCTGCAGGAGGAGCCGCAGCGCGCCGACTACCAGATTGCGTTCGAGCGCGCGATGCTCAACGCGTCGAACCTGCACCTCGACCAGGCACGCGTCTTCGAGGCGCGCGGTCAGCTCGAAGAGGCATTGCGCGAATACAGACGGGCCAGCGAGTTCGACCCCACGAACCGGCTCGTTGCCGGGAAGGTGCTGGAGACGGAGCGGCGCATCCGCGACATGGTGGAAGCGGCGCGGCCGCAGCCCACCATCCAGCAGATGCGCGACGTCGCACGGGCGGCGGCGCCGCTGCTCAACCCGGCGTCGCGCGATCCAATCGACGTCACCTTCGTCAATTCGAGCCTGCGCGACATCGTCAACACCATCGGGATGGCCAGCGGGATCAACATCACGTACGAGCGCGACTTCCAGGACCGCATGTACACGGTGAACCTGCGCGGCGTGACGTTCGAGGAGGCGCTCACGCAGATCCTCAACGCGAACGCGCTGTTCTACAAGATCATCAACCCGCGCACCATCATGGTGATCCCCGACAACGCGCAGAAGCGCGCGGCGTACGAGGAACAGGTCATCCGGACGTTCTTCATCTCGCACGCCGAGGCCACCGAGCTGGTGCAGACGCTGAACCAGGTGATCCGGATCCCGGCCATCGCCGTGCAGCCCGTGCTGGCGGCGAACAAGACCGCCAATACGATTACCGTGCGCGGCACCGCCAACGTCGTGTCGATCATCGAGCGGATGATCGAGGCCAACGACAATCCGCGCGCCGAGGTGGTCATCGACGTCCAGATCCTGGAGGTCAACCGCAACCGCGCGAAGCAGTTCGGTCTCGACCTCGGGACCTACGCGGTGGGCATAGGGTTCTCGCCCGAAGTGTCGGGCATATCCGGAGGCGCGGCGGCAACGGATAGGACGACCGTTTCGTCGAACCCCTTCAACCTGAACACGATCACCCGCGGCATCTCCACGGCCGACTTCTACCTCTCGGTCCCGTCGGCGGTCATCCGCTTCCTCGAGAGCGATTCCGAGACCCGGCTGATCGCCAAACCGCAGCTCCGCGGCGCCGAGGGACAGAAGATCACCCTGAACCTCGGTGACGAGGTCCCCGTGCCCTCGACCGTGTTCACCCCGATTGCGCCGGGAGGCCCCGCCAGTCAACCGCTGAGCTCGTTCAACTACCGAACCGTTGGCGTCATCGTGGAGATGACGCCGCGTGTCACGTTCGAGAACGAGATCATCATCGATCTCCTCGTCGAGAGCAGTACCCAAGGAAGCCCGCAGATCGTCGCCGATCAGGAACTGCCGACGTTCGGGGCGCGCCGCGTCAACACGAGATTGCGGTTGCGCGACGGTGAGTCGAACCTGCTCGCCGGCCTGCTGCGCGAGGATCAGCGCCGGCTCGCGAAAGGGATTCCGGGGCTTCTGAATATTCCGGTCCTGCGACAGCTTTTCGCGGCCAACGACGAGGCCATCGCGCAGACCGACATCGTGATGCTCCTGACGCCGCGGATCATCCGCACTCACGAGCTGACGCAGGCCGACGTGAGCCCGATCTATATCGGTACGCAGCAGGCGCTCGGCCTCGGTGGACCGCCGCCGCTCATCGCCGGCACGCCGGCCGACGCCGCGCCGGCAGCGGGGGCACCTGCCGGTGCCGCCGCGGCGCCTGGTGGCCCGGTACCGCCGGTCCCGCCGCCGATGCCCACGGTGCCCGTGGGC
>DATDHP010000015.1:0-1787 GCA_036521515.1 Vicinamibacterales bacterium | reverse complement strand
TCCGCGATCCGCGTCCTGCCGTGCAGCGCAGCTTCGAGCTGCAGGATGTGAGCATCGAGCGATGCCGCCGATCGGACGAGACCACCATCGGGGTTGACCAGGTGCCGGAAGTGGAGCGTCCCTTCCTGCGCGTGAGCGAACTCGGCCGCGGTGATCGTGAACACCGGCCGCCCCACGATCCCGGCTTCGAGCAGGGCGCTCGTGTTGATCCCGACGACCGCGGCGCTGTGGTAGAACGAGTCGAAGAAATCCTGGCGGAAGTGCGGATCGTTGAAATCGGTCCCGATCGGCGGCCAGAGCGCGACGTTGGCGAACGCCGGTGCGTCGAAGGCGCGCCACTGCCGGGAGTTCGCGGGATGCGGGCGCACCAGGACGCCGGCCGATGAAACCAGGCGATCGTCGGCGTCGCGGAGCCGCGACAGCCAGCGCTCGAAGAAGGGCACCTCCTCGGGCGCGATGAACATCGACGACCCGACATACAGCAAGAAGGGACGCGACGGATCGAGCCCGACTTCCTCGCAGAACTGTTCACGAGTGCGGCTCGGGGCGGTCTCGAACCAGTGGTCGAACAACTGCGCGCCGGTCACCACGACGCGCTCCTCTGGCACGCCGTGCAGGGTCACCGCTTCTGCTTTCTGCGCATCGTTCCAGACGATGACGTGATCTGGAATGACGCGAATCAATCCCTTGCTGGTCAGATTGTCCCAGCTGGCCACGGCCAGCGCGCTGCGCCGCCCTAGCTGGCGGGCAGCCTTGACGTAATCCACCTGCTGCGACCCGAGCTCGATGAGCGGTGTCACCACCAACAGGTCCGGATTCTGTTGCTGTACCAATTGGACGACGTCCGGATTGGGTGGAATCACCCGGTCGACGAGGCGAAGAAGGGCTGCCAGCGCGGCGCGCATGCGTGGTCCGCCGCCCGCAGCAACGCGAACCAGGCGGACGTGCACCCGCGGCAGACGTTTTTCCGCGCGATCGCGGAGGGCTATGGCGCGCTGAAAAGCCGGGTCGAAGTAGCGCAGGAAATCGAGCATGAGCCTGACCGTCGTCGCGAGGCTCTCCCAGGCCTCGGTGCGCGTGTCCTCGAGCGCCGGACGCGTGGCATCGCCGCTCCGGGTCGCCGACCGGTCGCTGCGGACGAGAAACGAGCGCACGCTCTCGGGACGCGCTGGCGTCGCGCCACACGTGATCCGCTCCGACAGGCCGGCAAGCCTCCGCGCAGAGTCGTCTTCGCCCAGCTTGCTGCGCGTCACCTCGAAGGCCACATGGACGTCGTGTCCGGCGGCGGCCAGCGCCTGCAGCGCATGGTCGTAGTAGCGGATGAAACCCGGGTGCAGCATGACGAAGAGGATGCGGCTCACTTAGACATCTCCCAAGGCCTGTGTCGTGTCAGGTGAAGGATGTTTTTCAATCGTTCGCCTTAGGAGCAGTCTTAGGCGCGGCCGCTGCGGCGGCCGCGCATCTAGTAGCGAAGGTCCGCCGATCCACTCGTCGGTTCGAGGCGGAGCTTCGCTACTCGCTCCGCCTGCACGCCGGCGAGCCGGCCGTCGCCCAGGAAGCCGCCGTCGGCTCCCCACGCGGCGAGCTGCGGGACGCGCGCCGCCAGAGCGGTCGCCGCCTCCGTCGCCCGTGTCCGGAAGCGCGCCTGCGCCTCGGTCTCGCACCAGCCGTCGCGCTGGCTCTCGTGCATCTCACGGACCGCGGCCAGAATCTCCGCCGCCGGCGTGTCGAGAAATCCGTAATTGCGAAGATTGCGGTAGTACCGCTCGCTCAGGAAGTCACCGGGG
>DATDHP010000014.1:0-23950 GCA_036521515.1 Vicinamibacterales bacterium | reverse complement strand
CGGGTCACACGCCTGGTGCGGGACACGCGCCTGGCCCGCATCATCCACCTCGTCGAGACCGCACAGGCGAGCCGTGCGCCGGTCCAGTCGTTCGTCGATCGCTTCGCGCGCTGGTATACCCCGGCCGTGATCGTCTTCGCCGTGGCCATCGCGCTGGTTCCCGTGGTGAGCGCCACCGCGGACGCGACGACCTGGTTCTATCGGGCGCTCGTGCTGCTGGTGATCGCCTGCCCGTGCGCGCTGGTGATCTCGACTCCGGTGTCGGTGGTGTCGGCGCTCTCGGCAGCCGCGCGCAACGGCGTGCTCATCAAGGGCGGCGCCTACCTCGAACGGCTCGCCGGCGTCCGCGTCGTGGCCTTCGACAAGACTGGAACGCTGACGAAAGGTGAGCTGCAGGTGACCGATGTCGTCCCGGCGGGCCCGCTCTCCGCGCGCGAGATCCTTCGGCTCGCAGCGGCCGTCGAGTCACGCTCGGAGCACCTCGTGGCAAGGGCCATCGTCCAGCGCGCCGGCGCCGACGGTCTCGATGTCCCGCGTGTGGCCGCGTTCGCGTCCATCCCGGGGATGGGAGCGCAGGCGGAGGTGGATGGCCACCGCGTGATCGTCGGCAATGCGCGGATGCTGTCCGAGCGGCAGGTGACGAGTTCCGTCGATCCCGGCGGACCGCTTCCGGCGCTGGCCGGGAACGGGCGATCGATGGTCTTCGTCGTGGTGGAGGGGTCGATCGCCGGCATGATCGCGCTGGCGGACCGGCCGCGCGAGGCGGCGCGCGACACGGTCGAGCGTCTGCGCGAGCACGGCATCCGCCACGTGGCGATGCTGACCGGAGACCATCCGGACGCGGCGCGCGCCATCGCCGCGGACGTGGGCGTCGACGAGCACTACGCCGCTTTGACGCCGGATCAGAAACACGCGTGCGTGCGGCAGCTGCGCGCGGCACACGGCCCGGTGCTGATGGTGGGCGACGGGGTGAACGACGCACCCGCCCTGGCCGCGGCGGATGTCGGCGTGGCCATGGGCGCCGCCGGCTCGGATGCGGCGCTCGAGACGGCCGACGTGGCGCTGATGTCGGACGAGTTGTTGAAGCTGCCGTACGCAGTGCGGCTGGCGCGCGCGACGCTCCGCAACATCAAGATGAACGTCACGATCTCGCTGGCGCTGAAGGCGGCGTTCCTCGTCCTGGCGGTCACCGGCTCCGCCACGCTGTGGATGGCCGTCCTGGCCGACACCGGCGCCTCGGTGATCGTCGTCGGCAACGCACTCCGCCTGCTTCGTGCGCGGTAGAAGACAGACTGCAGTTCCCGCTTCTGGGTTCTCCCTTCTCGGTTCGTGTTCATGTTCAATTCGGGGTTCGGCGTTCGCTGTTCGGCGTTCGCGGTTCGCGGTCCGGGTTCGGGGTTCAACTGAACCAGAGAACCGAGAACCGAGAACCGAGAACCGGGACCCAAGAACCGGGAACCAAGAACCGGGAACCAAGAACCGGGAACCAAGAACTGAACCTCGAACCGGAACACGAACCGAGAAGAGAGAACCGAGAAGTGTGAACGGTAGGGATCTGTTCAGGCTTTTCGATTGGTGAAGAAGTGCGCCTGCACGAATTCCTCGATCGACTTCTGATCGCCGGCGCTGATCTTCGTGAACTGCAGTCCCATGCCGGTGCGCCGATCGACCCAGGCGACGCGCGCCTCCGCCTCGACGTCCTTCTTCCTCGTGGGCAGCCGGAACCGCACCTTCAACGTCGTGTCCACCTCCAGCGGGCTCGTGGTGCGCACGGCGAGGCCGCCGCGGCTCATGTTGAGCGTGAGCGCGGCGGCAATGGTGTTGCCGAACCGGTACGAGATCGGAATCGCGAGCACCACGCGTGGGCTCGAGCGGCGGTTGTAGTGATCGGGGAACAGATGTGGTGCCAGTGCCGGCACGATGTGTTGCACAGACGTGTATTCATTCACGTAGCCGGCGACGCCGAGTGCGGCCAGTTCGCGAACCTCGTCCGCGCTGGCGATGGTGCCGCTGAAGACCACAATCGGCGCCTTTAAGGCGTCGATTCTGCGAAGCATCCTCACGCTCTTGGTGCCGCGGCCCTGCGGAAGCCGCAAATCCAGGACCACGAGGTCCACCCCGCCGCCTGCTTCCCGGGCGTAGGTCAGCAGATCGGGGCCGCTCTGCACCGTGACGGCACGATGCCCCGCCGCCTCGATTGCCGTCTTGAACCGGTCGCGTACGAACGCCGTGTCATCCGCGACGACGACGGTCTTGACGGACACGAGCGCAGGGGAGGCCATCAGCATCTCTATCGGAACGGACCTGCACATCCGTTAGGGTTTGCCGCCCCGCGCGAAATGCCGATATAATCCGGCCCTTGTGAGGGTGAGCCGTCTCTTTTCCGGCTGCGGCTCAGCCTCGCTTGATGTTCGACGCGGACGACCCGCTGCATGGAGCCCGTATGGCCACCTGCCCAGAGTGCGAATTCGACGAGATTGACACCGAGGACTTTGAAGAGGGCGATACCCTGAGCTGTCCGGAGTGCGGGAAGAACCTCGTCCTGACAGGTGCCGACGAGCTCGGCTTCGCAGATGAAGACGACGAAGACGACGAGGACCTCGACGACGAGGAAGACGAGGACGAGGAGGACGACGACGACGCCGACGAGGACGAACTCGACGACGAGGTAGACGACGAAGACGAGGAATTCGACGAGTGACGCTGGCGGCCGTGGCGCGCCCGGGCACTGACGGCGGGGTCCCCGCCGCGCACGCTGGCGCGGTGGGGTGCCAGCGCGCGGATATGTTGGACGCGGGGCTGACCGCGAAGGAACGGCAGCTGCTCGACCTGCTCGCCTCCTGCGAGTCGGTGATCGTGGCCTTCAGCGGCGGCGTGGACAGCGCGTATCTCGCCTGGGCTGCCACGCGCGTGCTCGGCTCGTCGGCCTTGTGCGTCACGGCCGACAGCCCCAGCTATCCCGATCATCATCGGCAGCTCGCGCTCCGTGTCGCGCGCGAGTTCGGGCTGCATCACGAGATCATCCGGACGGCGGAACTGGAACGGCCCGAGTACCGCGCGAACCCGGTGAACCGCTGTTACTACTGCAAGCGCGAGTTGTACACCGCGCTCTCGGCGATCGCCGGTGACCGGGGCTTCGGCGTGATCATCGATGGCAGCAACGCCGACGACCGCGGCGACTACCGGCCCGGGCGTCGCGCTGCGCGCGAGTTCGGTGTGCGCAGTCCGCTCGACGAGGCGGAGCTGGGCAAAGACGAGATCCGTGAGCTGTCGCGCCGCGCGGGGCTGCCCACGTGGGACGAGCCGGCGTCGGCGTGCCTGTCGTCGCGCATCCCGTACCACTCGGAAGTCACGGACGAAAAGCTGCGGATGATTGAAGCGGCCGAGCGTGCGCTGCGGGATCTCGGATTCCGCGTGTGCCGCGTGCGCCATCACGACACGCTCGCGCGCCTCGAGATCGGCCGCGACGAACTGGCGCGCGCCCTCGAGCCGGCGGTGCGTGACGTTATCGTGTCGGAGCTGCGCGCGATCGGATACCAGCACGTGACGATTGATCTGCAGGGATATAGGATGGGCAGCCTGAATGAAGGTGTCCGCCTCCGTCCGGCCTGAGCACGTCATCGCGGCGGCATTCGTCGCTGCCCACATCCCCTCGCTGTCGCCCACGCTCGAAGACATCGACTCGCTGAACTTCGCGCTCGGCCTGAGGGACTTCGATCCAGCCCTCCACCAGCCGCACCCGCCGGGGTACCCCGTCTATATCGCGCTTGGCCGTGCGTCGTACGCCGTCGTGTCGCGGGCGACGCCATCACTCGACCGCCTCGCGACAGAGGCGCTGTCGTTGTCGATCTGGTCGATCGTCGCAGCCGCGATCTCCATCATCGCGGCGGCGTCGTTCTTCAGGGCGCTGCTGCGCCTCGATCGGGATTCGGGATTGGCGATTCGGGATTCCGATGTGCGGAGCTCGGAAGTGCGAGATTCGAATCCCGAGTCCCGAACCGGGGCCCCCGCCGCGCGTCTTGTGCGCGGTGGGGTGGCAATCCCGAGTCCCGAGACCTGGGCCGCCGCGCTGCTGGCGGCATCGCCGCTGTTCTGGATGACAGGGCTCCGGCCGATGAGCGACATGCCGGGACTTGCGGCCGCGCTCGTCGCGCTGATGCTCGCCGCCAAGGCCCTTGCGGATCGACGGTGGCTCCCCTGGGCCGCACTCGTGGCTGGTCTCGCGGCGGGCATCCGATTGCAGACGGTGTGGCTCACCCTGCCGATGTTGGCGGTGGCGATGATTTTCCAGCGGGGTGCCGGCACCTGGTGGCTGCTCTCGCGTCCTCTGGCGGCTCTCGCCGCCGGCGGGTTGGCATGGGCGATTCCGCTGATCGCCGCCAGCGGGGGCGTCGCCGGCTACATGCGCGCGCTCGGCACGCAGGCAGAGCTCGATTTCGCTGGCGTGGACATGGTCTGGCTCAACCCGACTCCGCGCCGGCTCGCGTTCAGTCTATACGAGACGCTCGTGATGCCATGGGTGTCGATCCCGGTCGCGGTGTCGGTGGCGGTTGTCGCCACCGTTGGCGCGATCGTCCTGCTGCTCCGCGAGCGTCGCGCCTTGTTCGTGGTGCTGGTCGCGTTCGGGCCTTACACGGTGTTTCATCTTCTGTTCCAGGAAACGTTGACCGTGCGGTATGCGCTGCCGATCGTGCCGCTGCTGTGCTGGTTTGCCGCGCGAGGTGTGACGGCGGCGGGGCGGGTCGCACCGCTGGTCGGGGTCCCGTTGGTGGGCGCGGCGCTGCTCGCCGCAGTACCGGGCGGCCTTGCCTACGGGCGCGAGCCGCATCCGGCGTTTCGCGCCATCGACGACGCTCTTCGCCGCGCCCGCGTCGCACCTCCGGCGGCGACCTACGCGCACTACGCGCTCCGGCGTCCGCTGGAAGTGGTGGACGCGCACGACCTCCGTGTCCGGCCGCCGCGGCATCAGGTCGAATGGCTGGGGCTCGTCGAGTACTGGCGCAGCGGCGGCCGTGAGACCGTGTGGCTGCTCGCCGATCCCCGCCGCACAGACCTGGCGCTCATCGATCCGCATGCGACACGCGATGTCATGCGATACGGCTGGCTGGTGGCGAGCCGTCCGGAGCTCAGCGGCACGCGCCCGACCGGGGTGGACTGGTACCGCATCGCACCGCCCGGATGGTTTGCCGGCGAAGGGTGGTCGTTGACGCCGGAGACCGGCGGCCAGGCGCGCGCCACCGCGAAGGGACCAGACCAGCAGCCGATCCAGGCGTGGGTCCGTCGGCTCGCTGCGCCGATGCACGTGATGGTTGGCGTCCGGCACCTTGGCGCTCCAGGCGATCCGGCGGCCGAGATGGAGGTGGCGATCGACGGCCGGGTACTCGACCGCTGGACGCTGGCGGTCGACGAGCCCAACTCCTTGCGGTTTCTGGAATTGCCGGCCGGGATTCCGGGCGGGGGGGACTATGCGATGCTGACGGTCTCGTCTCGCGCTGCGGGCGGGGATCGCCGGCGTGCCCCCGTTGCCGTCCGGCAGTTCGACGTCCAGCAGGCGTCACTGTTGATCTACGGCTTCGGCGAGGGCTGGCACGAGCTCGAGTTCGACACCACCAGCGGCCGGCTGTGGCGATGGAGCAGCGATCGCTCGGTGCTGCGTCTCCATGGTCCACCGCAGGCCGTCCGGCTGACGCTCCGCGGCGAATCGCCGCTGAGGTATTTCGACTCGCCTCCCACCGTGACCGTGAGTGCCGCGGGGCGCCCAGTGGCTCAGTTTCGCCCGTCCGCCGATTTCGAGTGGAGCACAACCGTACCTGCGGACGTGATCGCGCAGTCCGCGGGCGCTATCACGATCGCCATGGACCGCGCGTACCTTCCAGGCGTGGCGGAAGGCACGGCTGACGGGCGCCGCCTCGGGTTGCGCCTGTTCGACGTACGCGTGCATCCTGTCTCGCCTTGATTGACACGCGATCGATCGGACGCTAAGCTCCCCGCTTCAACAACGCAAGAAAACGCAGGAGAATCCGCTGATGAATCTGCGCCGATGCGTGCCGCCGTTCGCATTCGCCCTCGTGATCGTGATCGTGCTGCAAGGGTGCAACCGGCGAGTACCGCCGCCCGCGGTTGCTCCCGCGCCGCCGCCGCCGCCGCCCGCGGTTGCTCCCGCGCCGCCGCCGCCGCCACCACCACCGCCCCCGCCTCCCGCCCCGGCTCCGGCGCCCAAGCCGGCGGCGGCGCTGACAGAGGACGAGATCTTTGCGCGCAAATC
Organism: Vicinamibacterales bacterium; assembly: GCA_036521515.1. Lineage (GTDB taxonomy): Bacteria > Acidobacteriota > Vicinamibacteria > Vicinamibacterales > UBA2999 > Gp6-AA40. The sequence goes on along the minus strand of DATDHP010000014.1, from coordinate 17,685 downwards.
ACTGGATCAGCTGAACGCCGAGCGGCCGCTCGGCGAGGTCCGGTTCGCCTATGACGAGTTCACGCTGACCGACGACGATCGCGCCGTGCTGCAGAAGAACGCGGACTATCTGCGCCGGTGGACGGCGGTGCGCACGACGATCGAGGGCCACGCCGACGCGCGCGGCACTAACGAGTACAACCTCGCGCTCGGCGAGCGGCGAGCCAACTCGGTGCGCGAGTACCTGGCGAGCCTCGGCATCGCCGGCAACCGTCTGCTGTCGGTGAGCAAGGGCGAGGAGACGCCGGTCTGCGCGCAGGAGGAAGAATCGTGCTGGGCGCGCAACCGCCGCGGCACGTTCGTTATTACGGCGAAATAGTCGGGACCCGGGATCCGGGATCCGATCCGAGGTTCGAGTGCCTATCGGATCCCGGATCCCGGATCCCGGGTCCCGGACCCCGGATCCCGGACCCCGGCTTCCATCTCCATGACAATCGCTTCCGCGGCAGCGCGCGCGTCGGCAGCGGCGATAATGGGCCTTCCCACCACGATGTAGCTGGCACCGGCCTGTACCGCTTCGGCGGGTCCCATGATCCGGGTCTGATCGTGGCGCGCAGCGCCAGCGGCGGCGCCGCGGATGCCTGGTGTCACGATCGTGAAGCCGGGGCCGCACGCCGCCCTGATGGCCGGCGTTTCCCGCGCGGACGCCACCACGCCGTCCAGCCCTGCCTGGTGCGTCATCCTCGCGAGCGTCACGACCTGGTCGATGACCGGCCGTTGCACGCCCGTTGCGCGCAGCGTGTCCTCGTCCATGCTGGTCAGCACGGTCACCGCAATCAGGAGCGGTGCCGGCCTGCCGATGCGCGCCGCCGTTTCGCGCCCGGCGCGCGCGGCCGCCTGCATCATCGGCCCGCCGCCCGAAGCGTGCACATTGATCATCCAGGCGCCCGTCTGCACGGCCGATTCGACCGCCTGCGCCACGGTGTTTGGAATGTCATGGAACTTGAGGTCCAGAAAGACGCGCGTCCCGGAGTCCACGAGTGCGCGGACCAGGGCCGGTCCTTCGAGCGTGAACAGGCGGGTGCCGATCTTGAAGCCCCCCGCCACCTCACGCAGTTCCGACGCGAGCGCGAGCGCGCGATCGCCCGTGTCGACGTCAAGCGCGACCAGCAGTTTATCGTTGAACATCAGCGCCAATGCTCTCGCGCACGCTCGAGAACCCGTCGCGTTCCAGCCGTTCGGCCAGGCCGCTCAGGATTCGGGAAATCACACCGGGGCCTTCGTAGATCAGTCCAGTATAGAGTTGCACCAGGGATGCCCCGGCGCGGAGTCGCTCGTAGGCATGATCCGCGGTGAACACGCCGCCCACACCGATGATGGGGACGCCGGGGCCCAGGTGCCTGAAAAGCAGCCGGCACGCCTCGTCGGCGGCGGCCCTCAGCGGGGCGCCGCTCAGGCCTCCCGCTTCGGCGGCGAGGGGCGGGGCGGTCTTCAGAGCCTCGCGTCCGATCGTCGTGTTGGTCGCGATCACGCCGGCCGCTCCGCCTTCGACCGCGGCATCGATTGACCGCAAGAGGTTGGCAGACGCCGTATCTGGTGACACCTTCACCAGCACCGGAACGATGTTCTCCGGACCGAGCGCCCGCAGGCGCGTCACCACCTGCTGAATCAGCGCACGGAGCGTGTGGCTCTCCTGCAGATCGCGAAGGCCGCTGGTGTTGGGCGAGCTGACGTTGACCACGAAGTATCCCGCGAACGGGTGAAGCGCTTCCACCGTCCGGATGTAGTCCTCCGCCGCACGCTCGTTTGGCGTGTCCTTGTTCTTCCCGACGTTGATGCCAATGCGAATGGCTGGCGGAATGCCCGCGGCAAGATTGCGGGCGACGCCGCTCGCCCCGACACTGTTGAAACCAAAACGGTTGATGATGGCCAGGTCCTCCGGAAGCCGGAAGAGCCGGGGCCGCGGGTTGCCGGGTTGCGGCCGGGGCGTCACCGTGCCGATCTCGATGAAGCCGAAGCCGAGCGCCGCCCAGGCCGCCGCGGCCGTCCCCTGCTTGTCGAGCCCGGCTGCGAGCCCGACCGGATTGTCGAAGGGGAGCCCGAACACCTGCTGGCGCAGGCTGTCGCACCGGACTGGGTGGAGTCCCAGGCGGAGAGCACTCTGCAGCAGTGGCTGTCGGATCGCCCTCATCATCAGGTCGTGCGCGCGCTCGGCGTCGAGGGCAAAGAGCGCCGGGCGCATCGCCCATTTGTAAAGATTCATGTCAGTGGGCAGTGGGCAGCCGGCAGTGGGCAGTCGGCAGTATTCTAATCGGCGCGAGCAGTCGGCGGTTCCGCGGCTGTGGCTTCCGGCTTTAGCCGGAAGGACTGTCCACGGCCCACTGCCGGCTGCCCACTGGCAATGCGCTACCTCCGCATGCTCAGCAACTCGATCTTCGTCGGCCTCGTGGCCGCGGTGTATCTGACGTTGCTGGTCGTGCTCCTCAACCCCTCCGTGCCGCTGACCATCGGCGCGACGGCGCCGGTGCTGGCAGTGGTGACGCTCTCATACGGCGTCCACATCGCGGCGGTGACGTATGCCGGGTACGTGCTGCGCCAGTTGATCGTCCTCGAGTTGCTGTGGCCTGCGTGGGTGAGCCTGCGGATCCTCGCGTGGAGCAGCGGGCTCGCGAGCGCGGCGGTGGCACTGCTTCTGTGGCTCAACGTGAGCGGGTTCCGGACGGCGCTGGATGCTCGCCTGGTGCCGTCGCTGATGCAGGGAGCAGTGGTCCTCGCCATCGGCGGCGGGCTCTTGCTCGCGCTGGCCCTGACGCGTACGTTCGTCCAGCGCGCGCCTGTCTTCGTCGGAACGCTCTACGCGGCGATCGCCGTCAGCTCGGTTGTCTTTCCGCTGCTGCTTCGCGGTGAGGTGCACAACACCCGCGCGGCCGCTCCCGCGGTATTCTCCGATACGGCGCCGCCGCCTGACTCGGATCGCGTCGTCGCGTTGTTTCTCGACGGCGCGTCGCTCGACATTATTTCTCCCGCTGTCGCCGCAGGGCGGCTGCCGAACTTCAGCCGTCTCCTCGACGACGGCGCCTCGATGCACCTGGCCACAACGCGGCCGACGCAAGCCGAACCGGTCTGGTCGTCGGTGGTGACGGGGAAGTGGCCGGCGCAGCATGGCATCCGCGGGGCGGCGGTCTATCGGCCCTTCCTGAACGGGCCCGCGATCCACGTGCTGCCCGATTTGCTCTTCACGCAGGCGTTGGTCCGGTTCGGGTTCCTCGTCGAGGAACCGCACTCCGCGGCGAGCCTGCGGGCGACGCCGCTCTGGCGCATCCTGTCCAGCCGGGGACTCACCACCGGTGTGATCGGACTTCCGCTGACACATCCGGCCGAACCGCTCCGCGGCTTCATGGTGAGCGATCGCTTCCACCGGCGGCTCGACCCCGCTGTCGAGCTGGGCGCGAGGCCCGCCGTCTACCCTCCTGGAATCGATGACATCACCCTCGCAGCACCGCTCGACACGCGCGCGCCACCGACGAGGTCGGCGCGACTGGAGTTGATTCCCCAAACCGGTGAAAGCGGCTCCGATGTGATCGCCGATCAGCTTCACCATGAGCTTGCGACGCGTCTCGGGGCCGAGCGCGCCGTCCGCGTGCTCGCCGTGCGCTATGCCGGCCTGGACGCCGTGGCGCACTACTACCTGCGATACGCCACCCCTGACGCGTTTGGAGACGTCTCGGAACAGGAGCGGCAGCGCTTCGGCCGGGTGCTCGACGACTATTACGCGTATGTCGACACACTGATTGGGGATACGCTCGCGACGCTCCGCACGGGTGACCTTCTGCTCGTCGTTTCCGGTTTCGGCATGGAGCCGCTGACGCCCGGCAAGCGCCTGCTCGAGCGGCTCGCCGGCAACGCGCAGTTCAGCGGGACGCACGAGCGCGCGCCGGATGGCTTCCTCCTGGCGTTCGGCACCAGCGTGGCGCGCGGACGCGTCCCGCGCGGCGCCGTGGTGGACGTCACGCCGACGCTGCTGTACTTCCTCGACCAGCCGGTGGCACGGGACATGGACGGCTTCGCGCGCACGGATCTGTTCACCGAGTCATTCAACGCACGACACACGATCACGTTCATCCCTACCTACGATCGCCAGGAATAACGCCATCCGCCATCACGAACCACAGAGGCACAGAGGCACAGAGGCACAGAGGCATTCAAAAAAACTTGGCTCTGTGTCTCCGTGTCTCCGTGGTTCGTGGAAGCGGAGGATGCCACAAAGCGTCCCGTGCTGCTGTATACTCAGTCGAACTCTTTAATGCGGCCCCGCGAGGTCGCGAAGAGGTGAGACATGCCCGTCGTCATGGATGCGGACCGCATCGGCCGCACCCTCACCCGCATCGCCCACGAAATCGTCGAGCGTAACAAGGGCGTCGAGAACCTGGCGCTGGTTGGCGTGCGTACGCGCGGGGTTCACATTGCCCGCCGCCTCGCGCGCAGCCTCAAGGAGATCACCGGCGACGGCGTGCCGACCGGCGCGCTCGATATCACGCTCTACCGCGATGACCTGATGCGGCAGGCAGTCGGCCCGCAGCCGCTGGTGCGGCGCACCGAGATTCCGTTCTCCATCGACAACCGCACGATCCTCCTCGTTGACGACGTGCTCTATACCGGCCGGACCGTGCGCGCCGCGCTCGACGCGCTGATCGATTTCGGCCGTCCCGGCGCCATCCAGCTGGTGGTGCTCGTCGATCGCGGGCACCGCGAACTGCCCATCAAGGCCGACTACGTGGGCAAGAACCTCCCGACCTCGCCGGAGGAGAGCGTCCAGGTGCGGCTGCACGAGACGGATGGACAGGACGAAGTCGTGCTCCAAGGAGGTGCGCCATGAACCCTCCCGTGAAAACCGATGTCGAGGTGCCGGCCCTGGCCCCGACGCTGCGCAGCAGGCACCTCCTGGGCATCGCCGACATGATGCCCGAGGAGATCTCCCTCGTCCTCGACACGGCGGTCGCCATGAAGGAGATTGGGTCGCGCTCGGTGAAGAAAGTGCCCGCGCTCAGGGGGAAGACCGTCGTGAACCTGTTTTTCGAGCCGAGCACGCGAACGCGAACGTCGTTCGAGATTGCCGAGAAGCGGCTGAGCGCCGATACGCTCAACGTCGCGATTGCCACCTCCAGCGTCGTCAAGGGCGAGACGCTGGCCGACACGGCACTCAACCTCGAGGCGATGCAGCCGGACATGATCGTGCTGCGTCACTCCTCGTCCGGGACGTGCCACCTCCTGTCGCGCATCTGCCGGTCCGCGATCATCAACGCCGGCGACGGCACGCACGAGCACCCGACGCAGGCGCTGCTCGACGCGTTCACGATTCGTGAACGGAAGAAGCAGCTTGCCGGGTTGAAGGTGGCCATCATCGGCGACCTGCTGCACAGCCGCGTGCTGAGGTCGAACATCCACCTGCTCACCAAGATGGGCGCGGACGTCTGGGTGTGCGGGCCGCCGACGCTGATCCCGACCGACATCCGAAGGTTCGGTGTGCAGGTCACCAGTTACGTGAACGAGGCGGTGAGTGGCGCGGACGTCGTGATGCTCCTGCGGATCCAGCTCGAGCGAATGGAAGGGGCGTATTTTCCGTCGCTGCGCGAGTACTTCAACCTGTTCGGCATGACCGAGGCGCGGCTGCGCCTCGCCAAGACGGACGTGATGATCATGCATCCGGGGCCGATGAACCGCGGCGTCGAGATCGCGTCGGAAGTGGCCGACGGTCCCTATTCCGTGATTCTCGACCAGGTGGCCAACGGCGTGGCCGTGCGCATGGCCGTCCTGTACCTGCTGGCCGGCGGAGCGAAAGATGAAGAGGCTGCTTAAGGGCGGGCGCGTCGTCGACCCGGTAAACGGGATCGACGGCATCCGCGATGTCCTGATTGACGGAGAACACATCGCGCGAGTCGCGCGCGATCTGCCGGTAGACGGCGCGGCGGTGATCGAGGTTGCGGGCGGTCTCGTCGTCTGCCCCGGGTTGATCGACATGCACGTGCACCTGCGCGAACCCGGCCAGGAGCACAAGGAAACGGTGGCGACGGGAACGGCGTCGGCGGTGGCGGGCGGATTCACCGCCGTGGCGTGCATGCCGAACACCAGCCCGGTCAACGACAACGCGAACGTCACGTCGTACATCCTGGCGAAGGCGGCCGAGGCCGGCCTGGCGAGGGTCTACCCGATTGGCGCCGTGTCGCGCGGCTCGAAAGGCGAGCTGCTCGCCGATATCGGCGACCTCAGGCAGGCCGGGTGCGTGGCGATTACCGACGACGGGCATCCGGTGGCGACGGCACTGCTGATGCGCCGGGCGCTCGAGTACGCGGGGATGTTCGACATGCCGGTGATCGAGCACTGCGAGGATCCGAGCCTCAAGGGCGACGGCGTCGCGCACGAGGGCTTTCACGCGGCCGCGCTGGGGCTGCGCGGGATTCCCGGCGCTGCGGAGGCGCTTGGCGCCGAACGGGGCATCCTGCTCGCGGAGCTGACCGGCTCCGCGTTCCACGTTGCGCACATGAGCGCGCGCCCGTCGCTGCGCGCGGTCCGGAGGGGCAAGGACGCCGGCATCCGTGTGACGTGCGAGGTCGCCCCCCATCACTTCACGCTGACCGACGAGGCGCTCACCGCGCCCATCCCGTACGACACCAACACGAAGATGAACCCGCCGCTGCGCGAGGCCGCCGACCGCGACGCGATGGTGCAGGGCATCGTCGACGGCAGCGTGGACGCGATCGCCACCGACCATGCACCTCACCACTACGACGAGAAGAAGGTCGAGTTCGACCGCGCCCCGTTTGGCATCGTCGGCCTCGAGACGGCCGTGCCGCTGGTGTTCGATCGGCTCGTCCATACCGGGCTCATACGGCTGGCGCGCGTGATCGAGCTGATGTCGATCAACCCGGCGAAGATCCTGCGCGTCGCGGGTGGGACGCTGTCGGAGGGGGCGCCGGCGGACATCACGATCCTGGCCCCCGACCTGAAGGTGCGGATAGAGGCGAGCCGGCTGCGCTCGCGCTCGAAGAATACGCCGTTCGACGGCTGGCAGCTCCGCGGCGGCGTGGCGGCCACGATCGTCGGCGGGCGCACCGTTTTCACGAATGGCGAGGTCGCGCTGAACGTATGAGGCGGAAGGACGAAATCCGGGACAAGGCGCTGCACGACCTGCAGGAGCACCAGGTGCTCATGCTCAACGGGCACTTCGACTTTGGCAACGGGTACCACGGGCGTGTCTACCTCAATCCCCATCAGCTGTTCCGCTATCCCTCGACGATCTGGCGCTTCGCGCAGGATCTGCTCGACGTCCTTCCCGCGTCGATCCGCGATCGCACCGAGGTCGTGGCGGGACCGGTGACCGGCGGCGCACTGCTCGCACACACGATGGCTGGCCTGCTCGACAGCCGTCGCGACATTGCCGGTCCGCCGACGTTGTTTGCCCCGTTCAGCGCGGACGCCGCCTGCGGTCACACGCTCAGCCGCTTCTACCAGCGGCAGTTGCCGGGGAAGAACGTGCTGCTCGTCGACGATGTGCGGAACACCGGGCAGACGCTGGAGCGCTGCGCGGCGCTGGTGGTGCAGGCGGGCGGTACCGTCATCGCGACAGCGCAGATCTATGACCGCATGGAGGCCATGGTGGACCTGAAGGTGCCGAACGTCGCCCTGGCGGAATACAAGGCGCCGGGAAACTACCCCGCCGCCGAGTGCCCGCTGTGCAGATCCGGCCACCCGATCAGCAGCTTCTAGACGGGAAGTCGTTCACGCTTCTCGGTTCTCGCTTCTCGGTTCGTGTTCAGGTTCGGGGTTCAGTTCGGGGTTCGAGGTTCGGAGTTCGCAGTTCGGGCCGGCTGAAGCCGGCCCGAACCCTGAACCGCGAACCATGAACCATGAACCGAACCGCGAACCATGAACCATGAACCGAACCGCGAACGAAGAACCATGAACTGAACCGCGAACATGAACACGAACTGAGCAGTGAGAACACAGAAGCGTGAACGACACGATCTCCGGGAGCGTGAACGACACGATCTCCAGGCGCCCCGAACCCTGAACCGCGAACCCTGAACCGCGAACCCGGAACCGCGAACCCGGAACCGCGAACCTCGAACCAAGAACCGTGAACCAAGAACCGTGAACTGAACCTCGAACCTGAACACGAACCGAGAAGTGAGAACACAGAAGCGTGAACGACACGATCTCCAGGCGCCCCTCGAGGAGCTCTATCGCTCCTTCGACCAGACAGAGCCGGCGACCGATCCGGTTCACATCGTCCGCAGGTTCACGCGCGCCGACGATCGCGAGGTGGTCGGCTTCTGTGCGGCGTCACTCGCGTTCGGGCGGGTGGCGAGTGTCATCCACTCGATCGAGTCGCTGCTCCACGTCATGGGGCCGCATCCTGCCGCGTTCGTGCGCACGTTCGCCCCGTCCGTGGACGGCCGGCGGCTCGAGCCGCTGGTCCACCGGTGGATCCGCGGGCGCGACCTGGTGGCTCTGCTCCTCGTCCTCCAGCGGATGCTGAACGAGTCCGGGTCGATCGAGGATTTCTTCATGCAGGGCGATGATCCGTCTACGCCCGACATCGGCCCGGCGCTCGACTCGTTTTCCGCCCGCGCCCTCCAGACGGATTTACGAGCGGCGTACGGCCGGCGGGCACCGAAACGGGCGGGCGTCTGCTATTTCTTTCCCCGACCCTCGGCGGGCAGCGCCTGCAAGCGCCTGAACCTGTTCCTCCGCTGGATGGTGCGGAAGGACGCGATCGATCTCGGCGTGTGGAGGAAGGTCTCGCGGGGACGCCTGATCGTGCCGCTCGACACGCACGTCATCAGGCTCGGGCAGTGCCTGCGCCTGACGCGCTACGTCAGCCCGGGCTGGAAGATGGCCGCGGAGATCACGGCGTCGCTGCGCGCGCTGGAGCCGAACGACCCGGTGCGATTCGACTTCTCGCTGTGCCACCTGGGCATGATGAACGCGTGCGGCTTCAACCGGCCGCAGAAGGACTCGCAGTGCCCCTTGCGCGGCGTGTGCCAGCCAGTCGCTCGTAAACCGCGACCGTCCCGGAGACCATCCGTTCGACGGTGAACGCCTCGCGTGCGCGCTGGAGCGCCGCCGCGCCCATGCGACGGCGCAGCGCTGGATCGTTCAACAGCAGCACGAGCCGCTCGGCCATTGCGTGATGGTCGCGCGGCGCTACCAGGAACCCCGTCCGGCCGTCCACCATCACTTCCGGAATGCCGCCTGCCGCGGTGCAGACGGCCGGCTTCGATGCGGCCATCGCGTCGACGAGCGCGGTGCACATGCCCTCACTGACCGAGCTCATGGCGAAGATGTCGAAGCCCTTCGTCAGCTCGATGGCGTCGGTCCGGAAGCCGGCCAGAAAGACGTGCCGCTCGAGGTGTTTGTCCTTGATCTGCCTCTCGAGCGATTCGCGCAGCTCGCCGTCGCCGACGATCACGAACCGCGCGTCCGGCACCTCGCGGACGACGAGCGCGGCAGCCTCGATGAGGTGATGCTGTCCCTTGTGCGGCACGAGCGCCGCCACGTTGCCGATGACAGGTGCGTGCGTCGGGAGGTAAAACTCGGCGTGCACGTTGGCGGCCGGCATGGCGACGATGCGCTCCACGTCCACGCCTTCATTGACGATGGTCGTCTTGTCGTGCGGGATGCCATCGGCGACCAGGCGGTCGCGGATCGCGGCGCTGTTCGCGATGAAGCAGTCCACGCGCGAGTACTTCCAGCGGGAGAACGAGTTGGTCGCGATGCGAAACTCGACGCGACGCGAGGCGACGAGCGGAGGCCGCGGCGTTGGCCCGGCGATAGACAAGGCAGTGGCCGCCATCGCGACCGCGTGGGGATCGTGGGCGTGGAGCACGTCGGGCTGGAGCTGCTTCAGCACGCGCGACAGCCGCCACGCGGCACTGAGGTCGATCTCGTTGCGCGGCGCCAGCGGGATCAGGTCCAGACCTTCGCGCATGCGCTCGAGCAACGCGCCCTCGGGGTGCGCCACGAGCGCGGCGCGGTGCCATAGCACGCGCAAGCCGATCACGGTGTACATCACCTGGCTTTGTCCACCGCGCCACGAACGGGCCGTATCGATGTGAAGGGAGAACACGTCAACTTCGAGTCGCAACCGCGGGGGCTAAAGCCCCCGCGCTACGATGTCGGTCAATAGAGCGGGCTGCAACATCCATACGTAGAGCGGGGGCTTCAGCCTCCGCGGCGCTCGTCATTCACTCCCAGACGCGGGACTTCGTGCTTTCGTGACCCTCGCGGTCTTCGTGGTTCCGTCGGGAGTCGGGAGTTGGGAGTTTGCACCTGCAGCTCCCAGAGTTTCGCGAACTTCAGGAACACCGAGTAGGCGTTCACCGCGGACACCGTGAGCCCCGCCGTCCCGTCCATGAAGCCGCGGCGCAGCAGGTAGTTCCTCAGGAAGGCGGCAGGTGGATGGACAATGAGATCGAACGCTCCTGCGCGGCGCCCCGACTCGTGCATCTGCCTCGCCGCCAGTGTCGAGTACTGGTTGACGCGCTCGAGGTGGTCCCGCAGGTCGCGGTAGGAGTAGTGCTCCAGCTCGTGCTTCAGTTGTCCGACAGCGCCGTCCACCGACACCGACTCGTGCACGTATTGGCCGCGCCAGCACGCCGCCCGCCGGTCATACAGCCTCGTTTGGAAGTCCGGGTAGAAATCGGTGGTGCGCAGCCAGCGCCCGAGGTGGAACGTCACGCGCGGAACGCGGTACCCGCGTGCGGGAGGCTCGGTCCCGAGCAGCGCGCACATCTCCGACGCCAGCGGCTGCGGAATGCGCTCGTCGGCATCGAGCGAGAAAATCCAGTCGTTGCGGGCGAGCCCGGCCGCGTAGTTCTTCTGATCGACGTAGCCGGACCAGGGCCGCGTGCACAGCGCGACACCCTTGGCACGCGCCAGGTCCGGCGTGCCGTCCGTGCTTCCGGAGTCGACGACGATGATCTCGTCGGCCCAGGAGGCGCTGTCGATGGCCGCCGCGATGTGGTCGGCTTCGTTGAGCGTGATGATCGTGACCGACAGGTTCGGCACGATCTGAATGTTACGTCACCGCGCCGTCAACGGCGCCTCCTGCACCGTCAACGGCGTCTCCTGCACCCTCAACGGCGCCTCCTGCACCGTTTCGAGATCCACCGCCGATCGGTTGTGGTCGAGGATCGCGCGCAGCTCGTTGTTGCGCGCCTGTGCCAGGTCGCGCTGCGCCTGGAACACGAAAAAGCTCGTCGACGTGCCGGCGGTGAACTTTCGCTGCTCGGCCTCCAGCCGGCGCTCGGCCAGCTGGCGCGAGGAGCGCGTCGTCTCCACCCGTTTCTGGTTCGTCTGCACCTGCCGCGCCGCCTCACGCACTTCGGAGACGACCTGGAGCTGCTGGTTCCTCAGCTGCGTCGTGGACTGCGTGTACTGAAGGCGTGCGCGCGCAAGGTCGGCCTCCGGCTGCGTGGCGCCAAGCGGGTAGCTCACGTTGAGTGACGCCGTCCAGTTCGGGAACTGGTTGCCGAACAGGTCGCCCAGCACCGACCCGAAGCTGCGCTGCGTCTGGCCGATCACCGGTCCAGGGAAACCTTCGCCGCGGACGAACTGGGTGCCGCCGAGACCGGTGAGGCCGTAGTCGAAGCTCGCGGTGACGTCGGGCAGTGTCTGGTTCTGGAAGTACTGGATGTTGATGTCGGTGGCTTCCAGGTTCTTGCGCGTCTGCTGCAGGTCCGTTCGGCGGTCGAGGGCGTTGCGCACCGCCATGTCGGCATCCACCACCACCGGCTGGAACGGCGGCGTGTCGGCCGGCTCGATACGGAGTGTCCAGAAGTCAGGCATATCAGGGTCGTAAATGAGCGTCCGCAGCGCGTCCTCGGCGCTCTGGATCTGCGCCTCGGCCACAATGGTCGCCTCCTCGCGCAGCGCCACCTCCGCTTGCGCCTCGACGATGTCGATCGGCGGCGTCGTGCCGATCTCGACGCGTGCCCGCGTGTTGCGGAGCGATTCCTGCGCCAGCTCGAGCGATTGCCGCTGCACGGCGAGCGAGGCGATCGCAAACGCGAGCTCCCAGTACCCGATGCGCACGGACCGTATCGTGGCGGCGATCGACTCGCGCAGCACGATGTCGGAGATTTCGCGGTTCTTCTGGCTGACGAGCATCTGCTGGCGCGGCGTGTCGATGCTGAATCCGCGCAGCAGCGGTTGCGCGTAGCTCAGGGCCAGCGACGACTCGAGCTGTGGCGAGAAGTTCGAGAACAGGTTCGTCGTCGTGGATCGCACGCTGTCCCACCCGATGGTGTACCGTCCGCCCCAGCGCAGCGCCTGCTGGACGCCCACGTTGGTGAGGAACGTCGCATCGCTGATCGACCTGCCCTGAGCGCCCGACAGGAAACTGTTGCTGGGCGATTCAATGCTCGCGCTCCGCAGGGTGGTGTTGAAGGTGGGTGCCCACGCGCCGCGCGCGGCCGCCACATTCAGGTCCTCCACCGCGGGGGTGATGCGCGCAACCTGGATCCCGAGATTGTTCTCGAGTGCCAGCCGGACGGCTTCGTCCACGGTGAGGCGCCGGACCTGCGGCGCCTGTGCGGCGGGAGTCGCCTGTGCGAAGACGGACACAGGAATCCCGAAAACGGTCAGGAACACGGCGAGCACACTGCCGCAAATCGTTGTCGTGCGCATGATGTGACGCTCCACGGTCGTTTACTCTAGCTAAGACGGTGCCGGGGCGAGCGAGGTTCGGCACGTCAGCCGGCAGCGGGCAGCCGGCAGCGGGCAGCCGGCAGCGGGCAGCCGGCTGCTGGCAGCTGGCAGTGTACGTCGTGCGCCCCGACCGGGTGAAGAACCCGCGTCTCATGCTCACGCCTCGAACCACGTTCACTGCCGGCTGCCGGCTGCCAGCTTATGATGGCATCGTGACCTCCGATACGGTACTCGAGTTGTTTCGCCGCGTCGGCGCTCTGCTGGACGGGCATTTCCGGTTGACGTCGGGCCTGCACAGCTCGGGTTACCTCCAGTCTGCCCTCGTCCTGCAGCATCCCCGGGAAGCTGAGGCGTGCGGCGCCGCCATCGCGCAGCGCGTACTCGACCTTGGCGCCGAGGTCGTGCTGTCTCCGGCGCTGGGCGGCATCGTGATCGGCCAGGAAGTGGCGCGCGGCCTTGGCGTGCGCGCGATCTTTGCCGAGCGGCAGAACGGCACACTGCAGCTGCGGCGCGGCTTCGCACTCGAGCCGGGCGAGAAGGTTCTCGTGGTCGAGGACGTCGTGACCACCGGCGGATCGACACGGGAAACAATCGAGATTGCGCGTGCGGCGGGCGCGGAGGTCGTCGGCGCGGCGTCGATCATCGATCGCAGCGGCGGCAATCAGGGACTCGACGTGCCGTACCTGGCGCTCGCCTCCATCGTCGTACCGAACTACCAGCCCGAAGCGTGCCCGATGTGCGCTGCCGGGCAGCCGGTCGTAAAGCCGGGCTCCCGGGCATGAGACGAACCACAGAGGCACAGAGACACAGAGAAGACCCCGAATGGCTCTGTGCCTCCATGTCTCTGTGGTTCGTGGGTTGATGCGAACGCTGAAGATCACACTCGCCTACGACGGCACGCGGTTCGTCGGGTGGCAGCGGCAGGCCGAGGGCGAGTCGATCCAGGGCGCGCTCGAAGAGGCGCTGGCGCGGTTCGAGGGCGCGGCCGTGACTGTGCATGGCGCCGGGCGCACCGATGCCGGCGTGCATGCCCTGGGCCAGGTGGCCAGCGTGCGCCTGACCTGCGGCCACGACGTCGAGACGCTGACACGGGCGCTGAACGCGCAGCTCCCCGACGATCTTCGCGTGCTCGACATCGAAGAGGCCCCACCGGACTTCCACGCCCGGTTCAGCGCGCGCGCGAAAACCTACCGCTATCGAATCCGCAGCGGCGGCGTCGCCTCACCCTTCGATCGCGGATATGTCTGGAACCTGCCCGAGCGACTGGACGTTGACGCGATGCGCCGCGCCGCGCAGGTGCTCATCGGCAGGCACGATTTCGCGGCGTTCCAGAGCGCAGGCACGACTATCCCGGACAGCGGCGCCAGCTTCCGGACCATCGACCGGTCAGACGTTCGGAACGAGGGCGACCTCGTGCTCTACGAGGTGACGGGGGACGGCTTCCTCCGCCACATGGTGCGGGCCATCGTCGGTACACTTGTGGAGGTCGGTCGCGGATGGCGCCCCGCAGACAACATTGCGGTGCTGCTGGCCGGCGGCGCACGCGCGCAGGCAGGGGCAACGGCACCGCCGCACGGTCTCTTTCTCGTCCGCGTGGACTATGATTGACCCCTTGAGGATGGCTCGTGTCGCTTGAGCAGCTGCTCGCCTGGATTCCGTCCGCGCACCCTGACGAGCTGCTCGCCCGCCAGGTGAATTTCGAGCGGCTCCCGGCCCATGTGGCGATCATCATGGACGGGAACGGCCGGTGGGCCGCGCAGCGGCATCTTCCGCGCGTCGAAGGCCATCGGGCCGGCATAGATGCCGTCCGCGACACGGTAGAGACCGCCGCGCGACTGGGCATCCGCGTCCTCACCCTGTACGCCTTCTCGATCGAGAACTGGAAGCGGCCCGCCGCCGAGGTCAGCACCCTGATGCTGCTGCTCAAACGGTACCTGCGCTCGGAGCTGAATACGCTGCTCACAAACGAGATTCGCTTCCGCGTTCTCGGCCGAATGGAGGATCTCGCGCCGGATATCCAGGAGGAGCTGAACACCGCCATCGAGCGCACATCGAAGAACACCGGGATGATCTTCAACATCGCGCTGAACTACGGCGGTCGCGCCGAGATCGTGGACGCCGCCCGCCGCGCGATCGAAGCTGGCGTGCGGCCCGAGGAGCTGACCGAGGCGCGATTCTCGCAGTTCCTGTACACGGCGGGGCAGCCGGATCCCGACCTCCTGATTCGAACGAGCGGCGAGATGCGCGTGAGCAACTACCTGCTCTGGCAGATCGCCTACGCCGAGATCTACGTGACCGACACGCTCTGGCCCGACTTCCGCCGCAACCATCTCCTCGAGGCCGTGCTCGCCTATCAGAAGCGGGAACGGCGCTACGGCGGCATCAACCCGGCACCGGCGGCGATAGGCGCCAAATGAGGACGCGGGCTTCGGGCTTCGGGCTTCGGGCTCCAGGCCTCGCCGACATACCGAAGGCCCCGGCCCGGAGCCCGGAGCCCGGAGTCCGTAGCCCTGCATGACGCGGCTTCTCAGCGGCGTCGCGCTCGCCGCGGCGGCGCTTGCTGCCATCCTGTTCCTGCCTGTTGTTGCGCTGCGCGTGCTCGCGTGCCTCGTGGCGGCGCTCACCGCGCAGGAATACCTGAGGATGGTGCACGCGTCGCCAGCACTGTCCGGAGTCGGACCGTGGCTCCTGCTCGTCGCCGTGACGTGCTGGTGGATGCTGCTGCCCGGCCTTTACGACGTCGTGTGGCTCGTGCTCGTCGGCGTCGCATGGGTGGCCATCGAAGTGATTTTCCGCGGCCTGACGATAGACCAGGCAGGCACCCGGTTCTTCGCGCCGTGGTACATCGGGATGCCGCTCGGCCTGCTGACGACGGTGCATGCGCAGTACGGGGCGTACGTGACGCTGCTGCTGATTGCAACGGTCGTGGTGAGCGACTCGGCGCAGTACTATTCCGGCCGGGCGTTCGGCCGGCGGCCGCTGGCCCCGGCCATCAGTCCAAGGAAGACGATCGAAGGCGCCATCGGTGGCGTGGTGTTTGGAACGTTGTTCATGGCGATCGCCGGATCGAGGCTGCTGCCGGGCGCGGCGCCCGTGCCGCTGGTGGCGGCCGGACTGGCTGTCGTCGTGCTGGGCATCTGCGGCGATTTGTTCGAGTCGCGTCTCAAGCGCGTCGCCGGCGTGAAGGACAGCTCGGCGCTGATTCCGGGGCACGGCGGCATCCTCGACCGCATCGACGCGCTGCTGTTCGCGACGCCGGCGTACTTCCTGTTCCTGCGGACCGTCGCGTGAAACACCTCGCCATCCTCGGCTCCACCGGCTCCATCGGGCGCAGCGCGCTGGCGGTGGTCGACGCCCACCCCGAACGGCTCCGCGTGGTGGCGCTCGCCGCGGGCGACAACGCCGGACTCCTGGCCGAGCAGGTGGCCCGCTACCGGCCCGAATCGGTCGCGATGGCCACCTCCGAGGGCGTCGACCGGCTGCGCGCGTCGTCGTCCTGGCTGCCGCCAGCTGTCTCGAGCGGCGCCGAAGGCCTGATCGCCGTGGCGACGCATCCTCCGGCGGACATTGTCATCTGCGCATCGTCCGGGACGGCGGGCCTCGAGGCGGTGCTGGCGGCGATCGAAGCTGGAAAGACCATCGCTCTAGCGAACAAGGAAGTGCTGGTCATGGCAGGCGAGCTGGTGACGGGCGCGGCGCGGCGCCGCGGCGTCGCCATCCTTCCGGTCGACAGCGAGCACAACGCCATCCATCAGTGCCTGCACGGGCGGCGTCGCAGCGAGATCCGGCGTGTGATCCTGACGGCATCCGGGGGCCCGTTTCGCGACCTCCCGCTCGAAGCGCTCCAGCACGTGAGCCCGGCTGCGGCATTGCGGCACCCGACGTGGCAGATGGGCCGGAAGATCACGATTGATTCCGCAACGCTCATGAACAAGGGGCTGGAGGTGATCGAAGCGCACTGGCTGTTCGATGTCGGCGCCGACCAGATCGACGTCGTCATCCATCCGCAGTCGATCGTGCACTCGATGGTGGAACTGGCCGACGGCTCGGTGATCGCGCAGCTTGGCGTGACCGACATGCGGCTGCCGATCCAGTACGCCTGCTCGTACCCGGAACGCTGGGAAGCCGCGCTCCCCTTTCTGGACATCGCGCGCGCCGGGCGTCTCGAGTTCTCCCCGCCGCCGCACGACCGCTTCCCCTGCCTCGGGTTGGCCTACGATGCGTTGCGCGCGGGCGGGACGCTGCCAGTCGTCTTGAACGCGGCCAACGAAATCGCCGTGGAATCGTTCCTGCATGGCAAACTCGGCTTTACAGGCATTCCGCGCGTCATAAGAAGGACCATGAATGCGCATGGAGTGGAGGCGGTCTCGGCGCTCGAGGTTGTCCGGCGTGCAGATACGTGGGCTCGCGGGCAGGCGCGTGCACTGGCCGGGGAGGTAGAATTGAATTCGGTTGGAAGGCCCAGCTAGTGACGACACTTCTCGCATTTCTGTTCGTGCTCGGCGTCCTGATTTTTGTCCACGAGCTGGGACACTTCCTGGCGGCGCGGCGGCTTGGCGTCCGGGTGCTCACCTTTTCGCTCGGGTTTGGTCCCAAGGTGCTGAAAGTGAAGCGCGGGGACACCGAGTACGCGATCAGCGCGATCCCGCTCGGCGGCTACGTGAAGATGGCCGGCGAGAACCCCGAGGACTCGCGGAGCGGCAGCCCCGACGAGTTCCTTTCTCGCACGAAGTGGGAGCGGTTTCAGATCCTCATCGCCGGGCCGGCGATGAACATCATCCTGGCCGTCGTCGTAATGGCCGTGGTGCTGGCCCAGGGAACGGAGGTGGCGGCGTACCTGGATGCCCCTGCGGTCGTGGGCGCGGTGACGCCCGGCTCACCCGCGGATCGCGTTGGCATTCGCGCGGGTGATCGCATCCTCACCGTGGCGGGCTCCGAGATCGACACCTGGGAGGATCTCAACATCCAGATCATGACGCGCCCCGACCGCGACGTGGC
>DATDHP010000013.1:0-8424 GCA_036521515.1 Vicinamibacterales bacterium | reverse complement strand
CGCACCGACGAGAATCGGGTTTGCACCGACGAGGATCGGGCTTGCACCGACGAGGATCGGGTTTGCACCGACGAGGATCGGGCTCGCACCGACGAAGATCGGGCTCGCACCGACAAGAATCGGGTTTGCACCGACGAGGATCAGGCTTGCACCAACGAGGATCGGGTTTGCACCGACGAAGATCGGGCTCGCACCGACAACGATCGAGTGCTCAACCCCGGGCGTCGGGCCACCACGCGATGGAACGCGGGAGCGCGCGGCGCGTGCCCCTGATGAGCCGAAGGATCGCCTCCAGCGTGCGGCGGGCGTTTGCATCCCATCGAAAACCGTACTGCTCTCGAACGGCGGCTGGCAGGAGACCAGCCGTGACGAGCTGATTGACGCGGGCCGCCGGCCACGTCACGAACCCGAGCGGCGGCGCGAGCACGGCTTCTGCCAGCTCGCGCGCCTGCCCGCCGACCGCAATCGCTCCCGATCCGAGCGTCGCCGAGACGTACTGGTGCAGCGCCTCCTGCGTGCGCGGCACCTCCTGGTCGCGTGCGCCGAGCGCAACGGCGACGCCTGACGCCTCCGCGCAGTAGACGTCGCGTTCGGCGGTGGAGAGGGGGGACACGACGCGGTCGTACACGAGCAGGACCGAGTCGACCAGCGTGGCATGGACCCAGAGCAGCAGCGCGGGGTCTTCGGCCGAGTACGGCGTCCCCGCTGCAAATCGGCCGACGGCGTGCGGCAGGCGGCCGTGGACGCGGCGATGGATGGCGCGAATCGTGTCGAGCGATCGCTGCTGTGCGGAGGCGTCGCCGAAGGTCAGCGCCAGCATGGCGCGCACGGTGTGATGAAGACGCGCGACCGCGGTCAGCGGCCCGCCGCGGAACGTGCTGTGCTCGGCCACGCCGGCCGCCACGAGCGGGTGCGCCAGTTGCAACAGGATGGCGCGCGACCAGCCGAGGAGCATCAGCCGCTCGGCGTTGACGCGCCACAACACGGGCGCCTCTCCGAACCGAAACCGCAACCCTGCATTCACCGTGCGCGCGTTCATCCGTTTGATATCTCGCGCGACGGCCGGTCGCTCGCCACGTCGAACACGCTGTTCCTCGCGGACGAGATCTGGCTGCTCGGGCCGCCGCCCGGGGCGAGGACCTCGCGGTACCGCTGCGGTTACTCCTGGCGCTTTGCCAGCCACACCTTCCTGCAGGAGAGGCACGCGTACCAATCACGACGATGGCTCGCGTGGTCGAAGCTGGTTACGCCGCTGCGCTGGCAGTACGGGCAGTGCGTCGAGGGCCACACGTGGTTCGTGCCCGGCGCGAACAGCGCCGCTCGTTCCCTCAGGTGCGCCGACTTCGCAAACTGCCGGTGCGCGCGCAGCCGCAGCGACATCGACTGCGCCCGCAGCATGCGCCCGACGCGCGCGTACAGGAGGTTCGGCGCGAACGGCTTGAGGAGCACGCCATCGCAGCCGGCGGCGAGGGCATCAGGCACCCGCTCCGCACGCTGCGTCGTGACGAGCACCATGGAGGGCGACGGCGACGCTTTGGCATGGCGGCAGACGTCCTCGCCAGGCCCGTCCCCGAGATCGAGCTCCACGATGACGAGTGCCGGAGAGGTGCGCTCCAGATGCTGGACGGCCGCCGCGCTGGTAGAGGCCACGCTCACCCGGTAGTGCTCGCGAAGGGGCGGAACGTACCTGGCAGTGACAGCATCCGCGTCGACGACAAGCACCTCTGGAACGGACGTCAAGGACGATGACGCGTGCGGCTGCATCGGAGCCTCCCGGGGGCAACGAGTATACGTCTCAGAGTGGCAACCAATCTGGATTTCTACGCCACAGTGTTGGCGCCAGAAATCAGACAACGGGTTCCGGTTTCCGGTAGCGAAGCTCCGCCTCAAACCGACGGGTGACCGGCGGATCTTCGCTACTAGATGCGCGGCCGCCGCGGCGGCCGCGCCTAAGACAGATCCAAAGGCCGACGATCAGAACTTGCTTCATTTGATACGACTTCGGCCTTTGGAGATGTCTAGTGGCCCGGCTTCCTTCCTCCGGACAGTCTCGAGACGTCCGGCGCCGCTTGCGTCGTCTCTGACAGAGGCAGGGGCCGGCCCATCAACGTGAGCGTGTCGCCCTGCTCGACGAGGGTCTGCAGGTCGGCGTTGCTGAAAGAGGCGAACGGGCCCTGGTCGATGACATAGTCATCCTGCGAAGGGCGGTAGATGAGCCTCCTCACCTGACCGTTGATCGTTCCGTTGGCGACGAGCTCGATGTCCTGCGCCTCGGCCTGCTGCCTGAGTGTCGCCCAATCCGTCTGGACCCCGCCGTCATCGATGTTGTCGGCGTTCATGGTGAGCGAGTACCCGACGGCGGGGGCGGTGCCCGTGTCAAACGACAGCATGTATGCCGTGAGGTCGAGCTTCTGCTGCCGGCTGTAGGTGGCGAAGATATCTGCGGCGAAAAAATCGAGGAACGTCGACACGTGGCCGTCGTGGTCCATTCCAAAGCCATCGATGGTCCGTCCCGCAAACCTGTTGAACAGATCCTTCTGATACATGTTGCGCAGGTGCGGGACCTTGAGCGCCTGGTCCGGCCCCCGAATGATCACGCGGCTGGTGCCAGGCCCCGGGTTGGCCCTGTGGCACGAATTGCAGGTTCGCGGATCGGGCACGCGTGTCTCGGCAACCGTGAGGAAAGCCTCCTGCCCGGCCGCCGGATTGCCAGGGCCGATCGCGCCGGGCATGCTGCGATCCAGGTTCTGGTTGGGATTGGGCGGAAAGCGGATCGTGTTGATGAACGTCGCGTACGTCAGCATGTTGAAATCGGACACCTCCGAGCCACCCATCAACGCCGGGAACGCACCGTTGAATTCCTGCAGGTTTGCCCGGTCCCCTCGCCAGTGAAACGGCGCGAGGCCGGCCAACCCCCTCAACGACTGCGTTGTCATCGGGCCTTTCATCGGATGGAACTCGAAGGTCCGCAACCCCTGTCGAACGATTTGCATCTCTCCGCCGGGATCGCCGAGGTCCCAGGCGAGACGGTCCACGTCTCCATCGACATGGCAGGATGCGCATGATCCGGTGCCATTGCCCGAGAGCTTCGCGTCGTAGAGGAACCCGCGGCCAATGCGGACCCCGGCCGGTGTCGGGTCGGCGCCGACCGGTAGTTCGCGGACGACACCCTGTGCTCTCGTGTCGACCACCGAAATCGTGTTCGAGATCCGGTTCAGGACGTACAGGTAACGACCATCCGCGGCCAGCGCCAGGCCTCTCGGCCCGCGCTTGGTCCTCGGATCGACGTTCGAGCCGGATCCGCTCGGCGGGCTGACTTCGACAAACCAGAGGACGTTGCCACCGGTGTCCACGCGGGCGACCCGGTCGGTGCCGAACGCGGCGACATACATGAATTCGCCATCGGGGTCGAACACCACCGAGGTCGGCTGCGCGAGCGCCGTGGCACGCGCCTCCGGATTCGGCAGGGTCGAATAATCGATCGACGGATTCAGGTCGAAGGGGGTGACCCGGCCGGTGGCGACGGCGACCCGGGTGATTCGATTGTCGACCCAATGGCCGCGCAGGCTCGTCAGGAACGGAATGAGGTTGCGCGCCTCGGTGTTCGCCACGAACAGATCGCCGTTCTCCGGATGCACGGCCAGCCCGAGGTTGATCGTCCCGACGCCCGAGTAATAACCGGCGATCCTCGGGGAAGAACCGGTCGCGATGACGGCTACGTCGTTGTCGGGCATCTGGAAGTTTATGACCGACGACCATTCGGGATCGTCTGCCGGCACAATCTTTCCCACCTGCGGAGCGGGCGGCAGATTGCCGTTGGTCGGCGGCGGTTGCGGAGGCGCCAGGTCGGAGCGGATCAGCGTCGTGCCGTTTCCCGAGAGCGCGAAGGCAGCATAGACCAGGTCGCCGTCCGGGCTGACCGCGAGCGCGCGCGGACTGCCGCCGAACACCGGGAGCACATGCCTCACGGCACGGCTGGTCGTGTCGGAGACGATGATGGCATTTGCGCCGGACACGGTCACATAGGCCTGATCCGAGCCGGCGAAGACCACGTCCATCGGTTCATCGCCCGTCCGCAGGGTGTCGATGACAATGCCGCGCGAGACGGAGACGATGCTGATGCTGTCGGACAGCTGGTTGACCACCCACGCTTCATCGTTGCTCAGCGGGTTCACGGACACCGGTTCCAGTCCGACCGGGATCTCCCCGATCAGGTCGGGAAACCTGGGGCGCGACACGTCGAACACGGAGAGCGACGCATTTGCCGTGTTCACCGCGAACAGGCGCGTGCCGTCAGCCGACAGCCGAATCGGATTGGTCTGTGAGCCCTCGAAGTGTACGAATTCGCCGGACTGACCGTCGAGCGGAATGGTCGAACGGGGAATAGCTGCAGCTACAACGAATGTCAGAAGTGGAAAGGCGAAGACTCTCCTGTTCTGCATGGCGCCTCAGCATTCATTCGTGAGGAGGAGACAATACTGACGGAGGTCGGGTGCGGAAAGCAACAGTCATCGCCCTCCGTCGCCGGGCACAGCCATGCTCGGACGCCGCTCGGCGATCGACGCGAGCGCACGCGCCTGGAACTGCTCGAACTCACCGATCGGCAGCCCGACGACGCCAAAAAATTCGGCGCGGCGCAGCCCGTCTCCATGGAAGTCGGAACCGCCGGTCGTCGCAAGATTGTAATGACGCGCGAGATCGGCGTAGCGCGCCTGTGCGGCTGCGTCGTGCGCGCTGTGGTACGCCTCGATGGCGGCGAGGCCCGCCGCCACCAGTGCCGGGACGATGTCGTCGCGCCCGGTCGTGCCAGGGTGCGCGAGCGAGGCGGCGCCGCGCGCCGCGGCGATCACCGAAACGACATCGGCTGGCCCCCGTCCGCAATGCGGCACGAACGCCGTTCGCCCTTCGCCGAGCCAGCGCTCGAACGCGTCCGTCACATCAATAGCATGGCCCGCCGCCACGAGCGCCGCCGCGATCTGCGGCCGCGCCACGGAGCCGCCGCGGGCGGCCGACACCGTCAGCAGCGCCTCGACGTCGATCGGCACGCCGGCGCGATCCAATTTGACGGCGATTTCACGCGCACGCTCGCAGCGCTCGTACTGCTGTGCTTGGAGCAGCGCATTCAGCGCCTCGTCTTCCGAGTCGAGGTAATAGCCGAGCACGTGGATGTCGCGTCCGTCGAGTACAGCCGTAACCTCGATGCCGGGAACGACTGTGACGCCGACCGCCGCCGCGGCGCGCGTCGCCAGCGCTACGCCTGCCATCGTGTCGTGGTCGGTGACCGCCATCACGTGTATGCCGACATCAGCGGCGCGGCGAACGAGCTGGCCGGGCGTGAGCCGTCCATCCGACGCCGTGGTGTGTAAATGCAGATCGATCATGCAAATTTGTCGTGAAAGGCAGCGAAGCTCCGCCTCAACCCTACGAGCAGATCGGCGGATCTTCGCTCCTAGCGGCCGCCGTCGACGTCCTGCTGCACCTTCTCCGAATCCATCTTGCACGCTGCGATGTGGCGTGGGAGTATTGCGGCGCGCGGCATGATCATCATCGACGTCGCCACCTCGCGCAAGCAGATACTTGCGGCTCAAGATAGTTCCCCGTTCGCCGGGCACGTGGCGCGATGCTGACCGCGGATCCTGCCGGCATACCGTCCGCCTCCGGTCTCGTGGATCTTCGGGTCACGCCGGCGCGCGCGGCCGCGCTCCTCGCCGGGTTGCGGACCGCGAGGTCGGTGGATCTCGGCTGGCGTCAGCTGTGTGACCTCGAGCTGCTGGCGACGGGGGCCTGCTCTCCGCTCACCGGCTTCATGACGCGGGGCGACTACGACTCGGTGTGCGCTCACATGCGGCTGGCGCACGGCACGCTGTGGCCGATGCCGATCACGCTGGACGTCAACGAGGATCTCGCATCGGCGCTGACTCGAGGTGACATGCTCGCCCTGCGCGACGCGGAAGGCGTCACGCTGGCGGCGCTGACGGTCGAGGACATCTGGCGTGCCGATCTCGCAGCCGAGGCCGAGGCGCTGCACGGGACCAGCGGCCGCGATCCCGCCGGCGTCGCCGCGCTGCCGGATAGCACGCGTCCGTGGCGTGTTGGCGGTCCGGTCGAAGTGCTGCAGTTACCCATCCACCACGCCTTCCGTCGGCGGTGGCGTACGCCCGCGGAACTGCGGGCGGCTCTGGCGGCCCGCGGATGGACACGGGTGATCGCGTTCCAGGCGTCGGGGCCGATGCATCGCGCGGAACGGGAGTTGACGCTGCGCGCCGCGCGCGACCTCGACGCGTCGGTGCTAATCCATCCGGCGGTCGGCCTGGTGCCGCCTGACGATCCCGATTTCTACATGCTGGTCAGGTGCTGGGAGCACATGCTCGCGACCTACCCGGACGGCGTGGCCGACCTGAACCTGGTGCCGCTCGCCCCGCGCATGGCGGGCGCGCGCGAGGCGCTCTGGCGCGCGATCGTCAGCCGGAACTACGGGTGCACGCACGTGCTGATCCCACCCGATCACGCCGCCCCGGTAAAGTCGCACGCGCCGGAGATCGGGATCGAGGCGGTATCCGCGCGCCGGATGATGTTCGTCCCCGGCCTCGATGCCTATCTCCCGCACGACGAGGTGCCGGCGGGACAGGCGACGCGGGACCTGTCGCCAGCGGAATTGCGAGCGCTGCTCGAAAACGGCGGGGAGATCCCGGACTGGTTCAGCTTTCCCTCCATCGTGCGCGAGCTGCGGCACACCCATCCGCCGCGGTCGTGCCAGGGGTTCACGGTGTTCTTCACCGGCCTCTCCGGCTCCGGCAAATCGACGATTGCCAATGCGCTGCTCGTCCGCCTCATGCAGTGCGCGCGGCGGCCGGTGACGCTGCTCGACGGCGACATCGTCCGGAAGCACCTGTCGTCGGAGCTCGGATTTTCGAAGGAGCATCGCGACCTGAATATCCGCCGGATCGGGTACGTGGCGTCCGAAATCACGAAGGCAGGAGCCGTTGCCATCTGCTGCCCGATCGCTCCCTACGACCAGGTGCGGCAGGAGGTGCGGGCGCTCATCGAGCCGCACGGCGGGTTCGTCCTCACGTTCCTGGCCACGCCCCTCGAGGTGTGCGAGCAACGCGATCGCAAGGGCCTCTACGCCAAGGCCCGCGCCGGCACGATCAAGCAGTTCACCGGAATCTCCGATCCGTACGAGGCGCCGCTCGATGCGGAGGTCGCCATCGACACGACCGGCATCAGTCCCGACGACGCCGCCGACCGGATCGTGGCCTACCTGCGGCAGGAGCGTTACTTGACCGACCTCGACGAGTATCCGAACGAGTAACGAAGGAGGGCGCATGACGATGGCTATGCTGCCGCTGGCGATGCTCGTCGCCCAGCTGGGAGCCCGGTACCGCGCCTGGCAGGGCATGCGGTTACTCGGGTTCCTGACGTTGATCGTCCTGGTGCTCGCAATCATCTACCTGGTCAAGCGGATCATGGCGAAATAGCGCTCGCGCGCGTCCCGCGCGCGGTGTGACAGGTCGGATTCGCGATCTGCGATCTGCGATCTGTACGACAGGGCACCGACGTCATGACCTCACGATCGAGTCCTCGCGCACACCAGGGGATGGCCCCGGAATCGCCTCGCCCCTCCCGATCCCCGGCTCCGAGGCCGGACGTATCCATCCGAAGGCCGATGGCGCCGCTGTCAAGCTGGCCGCATCCAGGCTGCGCCGTGCGAGGTGCCGTTCTCCTGCTGCTGATCGTCGTCGCTGCGCCGGAATCGTGGCCGCAGCCGCCTGCCCGCGCCGCCGTCAACGACGTGTGGAGTCCAGTCATCGGCTGGAAAGCGCACACCGGCCAGACGTTCGCCGGCATCCACGCAACGCTCATGAAGGACGGCCGGATCCTGCTTTTCGGCGTGGACAGCCCGTTCGGTTATTTCGTGACACCGCCACCGGTTGGCAGCGCACCCGCGGAGATCACCCTCCGCGGATTCCGCACGCCCGTGGAGTTCCCCGAGCCGGGCCTCCCCTTCGGCCCCTTCCTCAACATCAAGGACACCCTCTATTGCGCGGGCCACACCACCATGGCGGACGGCTCGGTGTTCGTTGTTGGCGGGACGCGGACCTTGTCGCTCTTCACACCGGGCGGGCTTGCCACGCTCTTCGTGGGACTCGACTATGCGTCGGTCCTCGGATCGTCGCCGGTCACGTGGAGGCGCATCCCCGAGAAAATGAAAGGAACCGGCGAGCTCAATGCGCCGGATCGATGGTATCCGCAGGTCACCCGGCTCCCGGATGGACGAATGCTGGCGACGGCCGGCGCGGACTACGTGGTACCGCCGGCGGCTACCTCGACGAATCGCAGTGTCGAAGTGTACACACCGGGCGCGACCGGCGCCGCGGCATGGACGGTGCTGTCCACGCACCAGCAATCGCCGCAGGAAATCTA
>DATDHP010000012.1:0-2024 GCA_036521515.1 Vicinamibacterales bacterium | reverse complement strand
GCCGATCGCCCGCTCGCGCTCGCCTGGTGGAGTGTCCTCGTCCTGCGCGGCGTGCTTCCCGCGATGTTTGCCATCGCGATGGGATGGCTCGTCGGCGCCGTACAGAGTGGCGACAGCCTGGGTGGTCCCCTCGCGTTCGTCGGCGCGGTGTTCCTGCTGCTCCAGGTCCTGACCCCGATCCACCAGGCGCTTGGCGCGAACCTCGGCGATCGTACCTCCGCGTGGTTGTACGACCGGCTGACCGACGCCTGCGTGCGCCCGCCAGGCATGGGGCATCTCGAGGACCCGGCCTTGACGACCGACCTCGCCGTGGCACGCGATTTCGACCTCGGCATGACCGGCCCGCCCATGTCGATCTCGATGGACTTGATCGCCGACGGCCTCGTCGAGATGCTCGGCGGGGTCTCCTGCGCCGCTGTGCTGTTTGCCTACGCCTGGTGGGCGCCCATTGCGCTCGGCGGCGCCTGGCTCGCCACGCACTGGCTGCTGCGTGAAAGCGCCGTCTGGCGCGATCGCAACACCGACGACGTACGGAGCGCTCAGCGTGACGCCGATTACGCATTCCGTCTGGCCGTCGATTCGGCGCCAGCCAAGGAAGTGCGCCTCTTCGGGTTGGCGGGATGGGTCATCGACCGCTTCGTCGCGCGCCGCACGCGCTTGCATGCGCTGCAGTACGAAGCGACCCGGCTGCGTGAAAAGCCTGTGGGCTGGAGTCTCCTGCTCGTGACGACTGCCAACGTCGCGGTGTTCTGGTCGCTAGCCAGCGCCGCGCAGAACGGCAGCCTGACGCTCGGACAGGTCGTCGTGTTCGCGCAGGCCGCGGCGGGCACGTCCATGATCGCCTTCGGTGGCCTCAACTGGGCGCTCGATGGCGCGTCGGCGCCGGTCGCAGCCGTCTTGCGTCTCGAGCCGGCGATGGCGGCGGCCGGGGCATTGCCTGCCGGGATGCGCGTCGCGGCCAAGATGCCCGCGCGCGCGATTCGGTTCCGCGACCTGACGTTCGCGTATCCGGGGGGGCACCCGGTACTCGAGCATTTCGATCTCACCATTCCAGCCGGGTCATCGCTCGCGATCGTTGGCCAGAACGGAGCTGGCAAGACGACGCTCGCCAAGCTGCTGTGCCGCCTGTATGACCCGCAATCGGGGGCGATCGAGATCGACGGTGTCGATGTTCGAGAGCTGTCGCTCGAGTCGTGGCGCAGCCGCGTGACGGCCGTCTTTCAGGACTTCACCCGGTTCGAGCTTCCGCTGCGGGACAACGTCGCCCCGGCGGGCGCGCCAGACGAGGTGATTCGCGCGGCGCTCGAATCGGCCGGCGCTGCAAACCTGGCCAAGCTCGATACCGTCCTGGCTCGCGGATATGCCGACGGCACCGAGCTGTCCGGCGGTCAGTGGCAGCGCATCGCCCTGGCTCGCGCGCTCTGCGCCGTGCGCCTTGGCGCCGGCCTGGTACTCCTCGACGAGCCGACCGCGCAGCTCGACGTGCGCGGCGAGGCGGAAATCTTCAACCGCATCCTGGCGGCGACCCGGCGCTGCACGACGATTCTTATCTCGCACCGCTTCTCGACCGTGCGCCATGCCGACCGCATTTGCGTGCTCGAGCAGGGGCGCGTCGCCGAGCTCGGAACGCACGACGAGCTGATGAACAAAGCCAGCCGCTATCGGACGATGTTCGACCTGCAGGCCAAGCGCTTCTACGCCGCAGAGGACGAGGAGGGCACGACGTATGACGTCCTTGCCTGACCTGCCGCCCGCACTGTCATCCATGTGGCGCCTGTGCAAGCTGGGCTACCGCCACGAACCGCGCATGATGGTGGCGGCGTTCGTGCTGTCGCAGCTTGCCGCGCTGCCCGACGCGCTGCTCGCGCTCTGGTTGATGCTGCTCGGACGCGGCGTGCTCGAGGACCGCCCCCGCCTCGTCGTGGTGTCCGCCATCGGCCTCGGCGTGTCCGCGAGCGCGACATGGTTTCTCCGGACGGTGAGCACGCGCGTGCAGCGGCGGTTCCGGGACAAGGTGACGATCG
>DATDHP010000011.1:0-5212 GCA_036521515.1 Vicinamibacterales bacterium | reverse complement strand
CACCAGATGGAAGCGCCGAAGCAGCAAGTAGTCGGCAAGGCTGTGCAGGTCCTCGGAGGCGTGGCCAGGTTGGGCACCTGTCGCTGGATCGGCTTCGCTCCGCCCCCAGCCGCGCCGATCGAAGGCAATCACTCGGTAGCCTGCCTTCGAAAACGCCGCCGTCTGGGGCTCCCACACCTCGCTCGTCCCGGTGTTCGGGTGCATCAGCACGACCGGTTCGCCGTTGCCGCCCGTGTCGGTGAACCAAAGGCGGACACCCGGCAGGTTCGCAAAGTCCCGGCGCGCGGACGGACCGGCTGTTCGGCCGGCCTGCGCGAAGCCGGGGTCCCCGCCGCGCGTTCTGTGCGCGGTGGGGTGCAGCGCTTGTGCTGCGCTCGCCGGGAGCACCACCTGGACGAAAGGCACTGTGTGCGGGCGGAGGCCGATCGCGAGACCGAGGATCGCCGCCACCACCGCAACCCGATTCGTCGTTCGCGCGGGCGTCAACATGCACTCCCCCTGTAATACAAACCCCTGAAATCTTGTTCCGCTGACAGGAATCGCTGAGGGTTCGTATTACTAGGATAAGGTCCGCCTCGCTTCACACCGTCCCGCGTCCACGGCCTCTTCCACCTCCGAACGGCGGGAAGGAGCGGGGATTCACGATATAGCGATCGAAGAAAAAGTCCGCGAGCAGCGCGCAGGCGGATGCCGCCTCCGGCATCGAGTCAAAGGCGTGCGGTGCGCCGGCGAACGTGTGCAGCTCGGTGGCGATGCCGGCATCGCGCAGCAGCTGCATGAATCGCTGGCTGCTTTCGAGTGGAACAGTCGTGTCGGCAACCCCATGGAACAGCACCGTCGGCGGGGAGCCCTTCGTCACGTGCATGGTCGGCGACGCCGCGCGGTGCGCCGCAGCATCACTCCCGTCCGGCAGCAGCACGCTCGCGCTGCCGTCCCGGCCTGGACTGAGTTCCGTGACCGCATAGTACGCGGCGCATGCGGCGACCTGCGTGCCGACACCCGCATTGCCTCCGCGCCCTTCCAGCTCGGCCCGGTTCTGCGTGCCCGCCGCCATCAGCGCCAGATGTCCGCCGGCTGAGTAGCCGACGATGGCGATTCGGTCGGATTCGATGCCGAGCGACGTCGCGTTGGCCCGCGCCCAGCGAACCGCGGCCTTCACGTCTTCGATCTGCGTTGGCCACTTGGCCTGTCCCGCCAGCCGGTACTGCGCGGCGATGGCAAGGTAGCCGCGCATCGCGAAAGGTCGGATCCGTTCGGCGAGCGCGTCCTTGCTGCCTCCGGTAAATCCGCCGCCGTGCAGGTGGATCGTCGCCATCCGCTTTTCGGTGCCGGGCGCTGGACGATAGAGGTCGCACCGGAGATCCATGTCACCGCCCTTGCCGAAGACCACGTTCTTCTCGACCGAGATGGCCGCATCCCGCGTCTGCGCCCGCGCGGCGTGCCCGTCGAGCGCGGGGAAGGCCGCCGCGATCCCCGCGGTCCCGAGGAAATTCCGTCGCGTCATTCGAGACATCGCCTCTCCTTCCAGCCCCGAGCGAAGTCTGGGGCCTTGACCACACCACGGAGGCTTCAGGGTATCATCGCGATCGCCCAGTTGACGAGCCAGGAGAGGGTTTCCCTGACTCCGATCGTCTACGGAATCGAGGCACCATGACAGGCTCCATCCCGGTCCGTGCGTGGTATTACGGTGCCGCCCTGTGCGTCGCGGGCTTCATCTGTGCGCTCGCGTGGTACTCTTCGCCGTCTGTTTACGCGCAACAGCGGACGGGCACCACCGCGCCTTCCACGGCCGGCGCCTCACCCCGTGGGACCGCGCCGCTGTCGTTTCCCGCGGTCGGCAATCTGAACCAGTTGATGCGGGGCATCCTGTTTCCCAGCTCCAACATCCTCTTCGACGTGCAGACGCAGGACCCGGGCGCACGAAAGCCGGTGACGAGCGGCGATGACTCGACGGTCACGGCCCGCTACGGCAACGTCTATGACCCGTGGGTGCTGGTCGATATCGCCGCAGTGTCGCTGGCGGAGAGCGCGCCGCTCCTAATGACGCCGGACCGACGGTGTGAGAACGGCAGGCCCGTGCCTGTCGATCGCGCCGACTGGCAGCAGTACGTGCGGGGCCTGGTCGAAGCCGGCCGTGCCGCGTACAAGGCGGCGCAGACGAGGAGCCAGGAAGCCGTGATCGAGGCCACGAGCGTGGTCACCGAGGCGTGCGCCAACTGTCACCGCGTCTATCGTGACAGACGGGCGGCGGGCATGCGCTGCACGGCGTCCTGACGGTCGACTCGCAAGGCCCAGGTTGAGCATGCCTGGCCATTGACTGCCCTGGTAATACGAACCCTCGGCAATCTTGTCAGCAAGGCAAGATGTCAGGGGTTCGTATTACAGCGCACCCACACCTCAGCGCCAGGCGGGCTTGGGCGCCATGGGCGAATGAACATCAGGAGGCTCGCGCGTCGTCCATTCGTTCCAGATGTGGCCTCCGGCTTCAGCCGGAAGAATCTAGGGAAGGTCAGCGAAACCAGGCGCGAGCGTGCGGGTCATGGCGGCGGGGTTCCTGATTCCCTGCGCCGCCATCCAGTCCTCGGCTTGTCGCTTCAGCTCGCGCGCGGGCGCATCGTCCCGCAGCTCGCCGATTCGACGCCCGACGACGGCGGCGTAGAGCTTCATGTCAGCGCCGTCGAATCGAACCGCGGCGTCGTGGAGGTGCCGCACTGCGAGCGGAGTCCGGCCCTCGAGGTGCGCGATCGCGGCCTCGAGCAGCAGCCCGATGGGATCGGACCATGGCATCCGCTCGCTGGCAATGCGCCGGGCTGCCGCACGGGCCACGGGCAGAAACTGGCGGCGAGGCCCGTGCGTCGCGGCCATGGCCAGTGCGCTGCGCGCCCGCAGGTAATGCGACTCGATCCGCATGACCTGGACGCGCGTGAGATACGAACGCCGAAGGATGAGTTCCAGTTCGTTGAGCAGGCCCCACGCCCCAGCCGCATCGCCGCGATAGAGCGCGGTCTGGATACGCGCCAGGATCGCGCTGTAGTGCTGACGATGAAAGCCCTTGTGCGACCAGCGCCCGATGCTCTCGATCGTGACACGCTCCCCCTCGTCGGGATCGTCTGCTGCAAGCCAGAAGTAGTTGCTCCGGGTGCACAACTCGGTGGCGATGTAGAGGTTACCGCTGCTCCGCGCGCTGGCCAGCAGCGCCGGCAGCCGGCGGGACAGCTCACCCAACTCTCCCAGATACATGAGGGCCCAGATCACGAGGTTCTGCGCCATGTTCAATTCCCAGGTGACCCCCACGCACTGGTCGCGCAGGATCGCCAGCGCCTCCTCGGAGAGCGCCAGGGCCTTTTTCCATTCACCAACCGCGATCGTGATCATGGCGTCCGCCAGGCGGGACAACGCGATGGCGTGCGGGTTCCCGATGCCCTTCGCCAGTTCTTTCGACTGTTGGGCGAGTCTCCGACTGAGCGTTCGACCGCTCGGATAGACAGCCCTGGCCACCGACTCGAGCGCCATCGCGCGCGAGAGGCGGTACGGTTCGCCGGCGTCGAGCGCAATGAGCAGGTAACGGGCGCTGAACGCGACAGCGCCGATCATGTCCACGAGCAACAAGCCCGTCGTCGCCGACCAGCAGGTGTCCAGGCGCAGGAGTGTGTCCGCGTCGATGTGCTCGACCGCCCTCGGCACGAAGTGCAACCCGCGCCATCGAAGCCGAGCGCGCCGCCACAGCAAGGGGAGCAGTGCCGCGCGAGGGCTTTGCGGTACACCCATGCCCATGTTCGCCAGCATCGCGCGAATCAGGTCGAGACCGCGATCGATGTGCCCGCCGATCAGGAACTGTTCGGCCCCGCGCCGCTGGAGCTCGACTCGCTGAAGATCTCCTGCTCCCGCCGCGGCGTGCAGGTAGGCCTCGGCGGCGTCGGCCGGCCGGCCGGCATTGGCCAGCGCGGTGGCGAGTCCTTCCCGCCATGCGTGGGCGGCGGATGAGAACGGCGACAGCACCAGCGCATGCCGGTAGAAGGACACGGCGCGATCGAAGGCGAGCCCGGTGCCCGCCTTCTCGCCGGCAAGGCCGGCCTGGATCGACGCGTTCTCGGCGTCTCCGGCGCCCCGATAGTGCTCGAACAGCGCCTCGCAGTCGTCGCTCCGTCGCTCGACCAGCGCCTGCACCATGCGGCTGTGGATTCGTCGTACGGTGTCGGGAGCGATGTCCGCGGCCAGCACGTCCCGAATCCGATCGTGATAGGTCTCGATCCGCTCCGACGAGCCGCTGCTGCGAATGAAATGGGAGGCGCGGAGCATCGCCACGAGAGACTGCCGCTCGCGTGCGACGCCGCACGCATCGCAGACGAGGTCGGACGCCATCGGCCGGCCGCAGATCGCCAGCGTCTCGAGAAAGCGGCGCGCCTCGGCTGAGAGCGCGCCGAGCCGGGTCGCAAACATCTCTGCGAACGTCGGCGCCTGACGTGGTTCCATCCGGTTGACGCCCGCGTAGCGCGCCAACTGCTCGAGCACGAATGGACTGCCACCGGCTTCGCGTGTCATGCGACGCCTGTCGTCGTCGGTGAGCATCGAGTCGGCCGGAAGCAGGACCCCGATCAACGTCTGCGCCTCGTCCTCCGTCAACGGATCGAGCGAAATCGCCGACCAGCTGTCGCGGCCCGCCCGCTCGAGCAGGGCTTGCAGGAACGGTTTCGCGGCCGTCTCCTCGCTCCGGAAGGACAACAGCGTGAGCATGGCGGGCGCGCCCGGCGGACGCAGCAGCTCTTCGAGCAGCACGGTGCTGTCGGCGTCGGCCCACTGCAGGTCGTCGATGCAGATCACGAGCACCTGCCGCGTCGCCACACGGCGGAGCAGCTCGCGCAACGCATCGAATGCCCGGCGCCGGAGACCGAACGGATCGACGCTGCCAGGCTGCTGATCGCGCCGCGCGGCCGCGATGGCGTGCACCTGCAGGAGCACCGGGAACACTCGCGTCAATGCCGGCAGGTCCGGCGGCAGCAGGTTCTCGACCTCCGGGCGCGGCATCGACGAGAGATGGCGACTGAGGTCGTCGACCACGCCGTCAAGCGCCTTATAAGGCACCGACTCGTTCTCGTAGCAGCGGCCGGCGAGCACGAGGACATCGTCAGCACCGGCGATCTGGCCGAGAAAGTACCGGACCAGCGCGCTCTTGCCGATCCCTGACGGGCCGGAGACGGACACCGCCGCCGCG
>DATDHP010000010.1:0-3130 GCA_036521515.1 Vicinamibacterales bacterium | reverse complement strand
CGTCCTTGGTGAACTCCTCCTCGAGCCGCGCCGCCATGACGACTTCTTTCAGCTTGCGCCGAATCGTCTTGTCCGGCGTCAGGAAGCTCTGACGCGCCAGCTGCTGCGTCAGCGTGCTGCCGCCCTGCGCGGCACGCCCTTCGAGGACGTTGTGCCACGCCGCGCCCGCGACGCGCACGACGTCGATGCCGCCATGGCCGTAGAAGCGCTGATCCTCCACCGCCAGGATCGCGCGAACGAGGTTGGGCGAGACCCGCGCCAGCGGCACGTCGATGCGCTGCTCCTTGAAGATCGTGAAGGCGTGCCGCCCATTGACGTCGAGCAGCGTGGTCGACTGGGCCATCGCGCCGACCCCGCGCAGCGCCTCCTCGTCGGGCAGGTCCGTCACCGTGTCGCGCACGAACCAGAGCGACGCGCCAACCATGACCCACATGGCCACGGAGAGGGTCACGATCGCCCCGGCGAACCATCCGCGATGAGCTCGAACGGCGGCGGAAATCTGTTCGGCAAGGGGGACTGACATAGATCCGGACCCAGTTGTCGCAACGGCCGTGCCATGACGCCTGGGCGGTGGCACCTGCGTTGCTGACCTTATCTGCCGCAACGCCGTGACGCGTTGCTTGGGGGTCTCCGCAACGCCTTGACGGCTTTGCCTGGGTGCAAACGGAGGTCGAGTGACACGGACGAGGACGGGCCGTGTAATTGTTGGGTTGCTTTGGCTGACGATTCTGGCTGTCGTCGCCGGGGGCTGGAGTGTACACCCGCCGGCGCCATCAGGCACGGCGGCTGATTCAGACGCGTTTGGGGGTGCGGCTTCGCCGCGGCGTCTCGACCTCTACGGTAACGAGATCGACGACGCCGTCGGCGATTACCGGATTGATGTCCGCGGCGACATCTATGAGCGCCACTCGCCGGACACCGAATTTACACAGTTGGCAGCGCCGTCGCTGTAGCCCGGCGCGTCACGGCACGCCGACTCCGCTGTCCTCCAGGCTCTTCCAGACGGTGTTCTCCGGCGACGTGCCGGCGCTGCCCCAGATCACGTTGTCACCGTTGCTCGCGCCAATGGCGTCACTGCCCCAGATCACGTTGCTGCCCCAAATCACGTTGCTGCCCCAGATCACGTTGCTGCCCCAGATGACGTTGCTCCCCCAGATCACGTTGCTGCCCCAGATCACGTTGGAGGCCCAGGCCGCCTGGTTGTTGGTGATGGTGCTGCCCCAGATGACGTTGCTCCCCCAGATGACGTTCTGGGTCCAGGGAAGCGATGCGCCTGCGATCACCGTGTAGGGCGACGGCGTGTAGGTCAGCCAGAACGATCCCTGCGGCGCCGCGGTGTCGATCCTGCGGCCGAGGTCAATCGCGCCTTTGCCATTGAGCGCCCCCGCTCCTTGCCTGAGCGGGTCGTACTCGACGCCGAGGTCGTTGCGAACGGCGAAGGCGGTGTACTGCACAGTCGCCTTCGCCAGGTTCGGCGTGAACCGCGGCGCATCGGGCTGGGCGTCGCGATGGGCCTCGAGCATCATCGCGATGACACCCGACGTGACGGCGGTCGCCATGCTGGTGCCGCTCAGCCTCATGTAATCGGAGTCCGCCGCCTTGAGCTGCGGGTAGCTCCGATACAGCGTCCCGCGCCTCGCGGCAGTGGCGGCGATGCTGTACCCCGGCGACACCAGATCCGGTTTCAGGAGGGCGTCGTACCACGTCGGACCGGCGGAGCTGAAATCGGCAATCCGATCGTCGTCGCGCGCGACGGTGCCGCCCGTCCGCAGCGCACCGACGGTCAGCGCGGATGGAGCGTTGCCAGGCGAGGTGACCCCGGCGTAACCGGGAAGGCCCGTCTCCGGATTCCTGCCCAGGTTCCCGGCGGCGGCGACGACGATGATCCCCGCACGCGTCGCCCGCTCCACCGCCTGGACGAGCGGGTCGCTGGCAGCCGGCTCGTAGATCGGGTGGCCGAGCGACAGATTGATGATGTCGATGCCGAAGCGATCGCGATTGGCGACCGCGAAGTCGACGGCCCGGATCACGTCGCTCGTGAAGCCGGCCCCGTTCGCGTCGAGGACTTTCAGCACGACGAACCCGACGTCCGGCGCCAGGCCGCGGTACTCGCGTTTGTGCGACTGCGCACCGGAGGAGCCGATCGTGCCGGCGACGTGCGTGCCGTGACCGTAGTCGTCGAACGGATGGGCCGACTGCGTCCTGCCGCCGGTGAAGTCATAGAACGCGGTCACGCGGTGCTTGAAGTCCGAGGACATCTCGAGGCCCGAGTCGATGACCGCGACGCCCACGCCGCGACCGGTCCACGTGCTGTCGAGGCCAAGCGTCTCGCGCAGCGCCTGCGGCGGCACCGCGGGGCTCTGGGTGCTCTCCGCCGGGTCGAGCGCGATGCCGACGGCGCCGCCGAGCAGATCGACGACACCGCCGACCAGGCCGTCCGCCACGCCGGGCAGCCCGAGCGCGCCGACCACGGCGTCCGCCGACACCGACAGGACACCATCGGTGCCCGCCAGCGCCGCCAGATCGTCTGCGTGAACGACGGCGGTGAGCGCGTCCACCGAAGGGTGCTCGGCGAGGATCCGGTCGCCGTGCGCTTCGAGCGCGCGCCGCATCGACGGCCGCTGGCCGCCGCGGACGCGAATGATCACGCGCTGCGGTTCGCTGCGATGCTCGTCGAGCACTGCGCGCAGCTTCATGTCCAGGCGGCGCGGCTGCGGCGCCGGGATCGGCGACTGGCGCGCAAACATGCGCGCCTCTCCCAGGCTCGTCAGCGCGAGCGCGATGACGACGATGACGCGGAGGCCCCGGGTTCGAGCAGACAGCGCTTTCATGATCACGTTTCCTTCGTTGAGCGGTCGGATGCCCCGCCACGGCAGACGCGGCGGACGCGCGTCCAAGCAGAGCAATGGAAGTACCACGAAGGGGCCGGAGCGCACTCGATCGGTTCAAACACCGATGGACCAGACACTTAGCATCTGCTTGCTGTCGCAAGGGTGTGCCGGGTTCGCGCGTCCGTGCATGCCGTGTGGCACGGAACGGAACACCCGCGTGACGGAAGTGAGCACGATCACACCGCCACCGCCTTCAGGCGGTGTGCAACGGTGTGCAGGCTCGTGGCGGCCACATACGC
>DATDHP010000009.1:0-11721 GCA_036521515.1 Vicinamibacterales bacterium | reverse complement strand
CGAGCGTCCGGCCCGATTCGCGCGCGGAGACAATGTCGCCATCAGTTGCAATAACAACTTTGGTGTCGTCACAGATCATATGTGGCTCGCCCTGAATCGGTTGCGCACAACGCCAGACATTACTGAACCTCAAAAGCATCGACGATGACGGAGTATCCCGACGAACAGGGCGAAAGTGACGACGGGCCCGTGCTTGGTGTACATGCGTCACCGCCGCGCTTTCGTCCTGCGACTTCGATGGTCAACGCGTGTGTCCCTGGCGGCAAGCCGGTCCGGGCAAACACTGGCGCCTGGAATTCTTCTTGAGTCGCGCCGAACGTATCAATCTCGGCGACCTGCACACCGTCGAGATACACCAGTGCGATCCCCCCGTCACGGCGCCGCTGGCCAATCCATCTGATCGCGCTCCCTGTAAACGTGAATTCCACGCGTGCCGCCGGCATGGCGGAGACGGCGGCGGTCCTGCCGCTGAACAGGCTGTTGGGACTGCCCTGGATCCAGCCGGATGTGAGGTAAGCGACGCGTGGATCAACCTGTTGAAAACGGCTCACGGGCGCTGCGCCGGACGGCAACGTCACCTCGAACGCGTCAACCGCGACAGAGGCACCCGCAGCCGCTGCGTTGCGCAGGCCCGTGACCTCGATCGCCAGGGTGTGCACGCCTTCCGCCAAGCCGGTGGCCACGAAGACCGGCGCCTGGATTTCTTCGGCCGGCGCGTAGAGGTCGACGCGCTCCACCACGGTGCCGTCCACGGACACGTCGGCAATGCCAGCCGAGGGGCCGCGCAGGCCGATCCAGCGCACCTCCGTTCCAATGAACGTGAACTCCGCGCGAGCCCCCGTCGTCGCGGAACGCGACGCCGTTCCGCTCCCCGTATTGCGCGACGTCCCGCTCCATGCGCGATCCAGGTCTTCCTGAGCCCAGGTGCCGGCGTAGGTGACGGCGCGATCGGTGTCTTCAAGGCGCGAGCGCGCGTCGAACGCATCCACGACGACGAAGCTGCCGCCCGCCGCAGGGTTTCTGGCGCCGGTCGCCTCGACGGTCAACTCATGCCGCCCGGCCGCCAGCCCCGTGGCTTCGAAGACCACGCCCTGCACGTCGGCGCCGGAGTGCAGGTCAACGTCCGCATGGAAGGCACCGTCCAGGAAGACGCGAGCGATACCTGCCTGCGGCCCACGCGAGCCTATCCACCGAATCTCCGTCCCGGTGAGCGTGACCGTGGCCCGGGCGCCGGCGATCGCCGACGTCGCGCTCGTCCCGCCACTCCACGATCGGGTCGTATCGCCCTGGGCCCAGCCGGCGCTGTAGCTCAGATGCGAGGCTGTTTCCTCGGAGCGCAGACCGGTTGCTGAGGGCGGCGACCCTGGCGCCACGTCAAATGCATCCACGACGACGGCGTTGTCGAACGCCGACGCGTTCCGGCCGCCCGTCACCTCGATCGTCAGCGTGTGACTGCCTGCCGGGAGGGCCGACGCGGTAAAGACCGGTGCATGGTCGATCTCGTCGCGACACCCTTGCGCCCGTTGTTCGGCAGTACAGAGCGGCAAGGACAGGTCGAGCTCCGCGACGAATACCTCGTCCAGGTAGACGTGCGCGATCCCTGCCCAGAATGCGCGAAAACCAATCACGCTCACGCCCGTTCCCGTGAAGGTAAACGTGGCTCGCGCCCCGGTGGATCTGTTGAAGGATGCGGTCCCGGCACTCCAGTTTCGACTTCGACTGCCATGGAACCAGGCGGCCGGTTTGCCAGGACCAGGCACGCCAGAGGTATATCGGATCGACCGATCGGTGTTCTCGAAACGAGTCACGGGCAGCGGCGGAGGCGGCACCGCATTGGAGACCTCGACGATGACGGGCGGCGAGAGCGTGACGTTGCCGGCGGTGTCGCGAGTCACTGCCGTGAGGATGTGCTGGCCATCGGCAATACCCGTTGTGTGCCAGGCAATCGAGTACGGTGACGTGTTGTCCTCGGTCGCGATCGGAACACCGTCGACGAAGAACCGCACCCACGCGACAGCCAGGTTGTCAGCGGCGGCTGCGGTCACCGGCGTCGTCGCTGCCACGATCGAGCCGCCGGGCGGCCAGGTGATCGTGATGACCGGCGACGTGCTGTCCGCCCTGGCGTCGGGCGGTGTCACGTCGAAGGCGTCGACGACGACAAACGGATCCACGGATAGCGGGTTCCGTGTTCCCGTCGATTCAATGGTCAATGTGTGGGCGCCCCACGGAAGACCGCTGGCCGTAAACAGCACGGCCCCGATCTGCTCGGTCGGGGCATACGTGTCCACCGTCTTCATCAGCATCCCGTCGAGGTAGACCTTCGCGATGCCCGCCTGCGGCCCTTTGAAGCCGACCCAGCGAACCCCTTCGCCGGTGAAGCTCAGCACGGCCTGCGCCGCTGTACCCGAAAGCGTCGCGAGCGCCGCGGTGGCGCTGCTCCACGACCGGGCCGTGTTTCCGTGCGACCACGTGCCGCCGTAGGCGATCGCGGCGCTCGTTTCTTCGATCCGCGCGCCGAGCGTCGCCGGCGCAACCGTGACGTCGAATGCGTCGACCACGATGAAGTAGTCGGTCGATGATTCGTTTTTCGCGCGCGGATTCGGCACGCTGATGGTGAGCGTGTGTAGCCCGGGCGCAAGCCCGCTGGCGGTATACAGGACGGCCTCTGGCATTTCCGTCGCGGCGTACGTGTCTACCGTCGCCACGAGCACGTCGTCCAGGTAGACATCGGCGATTCCGGTCTGCGGCCCGCGGAAGCCGATCCAGCTCGCCCCGGTACCGCTGAAGCGCACCGTCGCCCGCTGGTCAGCGGCAAACCCGAGGGCCGCCGTGCCACCACTCCACGGCCGACCGTCCGCGTATCCCTCAATCCACGTTCCGGCATATGTATAGGTGATTGCGCTGCCGACGTCCTCGATACGCGTCGTTGTGACGCCGTTGGCGACGATGACACTCGTCGCCCGGGAAGTGGTTCGCGTGCCGCCGGCGTCGCGTGCCACGGCCGCCAGGAGATACGAGCCATCCGGGAACGCTGTCGTGTCCCACGGAACTGAAAAGGGCGCAGTCGCATCCTCGCCGCCAAGGTCGGCGCCATTGACCCTGAACTGGACGCCAACGACATCCAGATCGGCCACGACGCTCGCCGCGATGGGAACGACGCCGGAGACAATCGCTCCGCTGAGCGGCGCCTCGACGGCGACCGCCGACGGACGAATGGGACCGATGGGCTCCGTGCTCACGACGATCCGATCCCACCGATGTGATTGGTTCAGGATCGCCGGGCCGTGAGGCGGACAGCTGTTCGGGATGCCGTCGCAGCGCTGGTGGTAAGTGGTCAGGCGCAAGACGCTGAACTGCGTCACGGCGTCGATCGCCCGCAGCCACCGCATGTCGGTGTAATGCAGCCGTAAGGTTTGACTGGCGATCGGCCCGGTGGCGTCGTCGATCCACAGCTTCGTCACGCCGTCGGCGATGCCCGGCGTGTTGAGCCGGACGTACCATTCGAAGAGATACCACTTCCCGGGCTGGAGGGTGATGTCGTTGCCCTGGTTCTGGAAGCGGTTCACGCTGGTGTATTGGCCGCCGGTTTCGAGCCAGTCGAAATCCTGGTAATTCGCCACGAACGGTACGCCGGGGCCGCTGTTGGGCACCACCGGCTGGTGATTCCGGCTCGTGGCGACGTACGCCGTGATGCTGTTGGTCGGATCGTGCAGCATCACCGATTTGTCTTCGAGGGCGCCCCACGTGTACGGGTCGGAAATGTACTGGTACCAACGAACATAGAACTCGTCGTGAGCTGGAAACGAACTGCGCGCGTCATAGCCCCAGAATCCCCAGGAGCCGTCGAACACCAGGTGATTGCTCCAGGCCGCGCACCGGTCCTGGAATCCGGAGCCGTTTCCACACAGGAGGAATTCCGGAACGGCCCACGTGTTCCGGATGCTGCCGATCAGCCAGCGCGAGAGGACCGTGCCATCCTCGAAGTCCTCGCACATGATCACGGCGGCGTCAGGCTCCGCGTCACCGGGACAGCCGGCCTCGACGGCCGACACCACAGCCCGCCCTCGTCCGGCGAGAGAGGTGCCAGCCACGATGGCGATCATCGCCGCCACGGCCTTGAAGGATCGTCTGCGCGTGTGGACGGGCCGGCTGAAGCCGGCCCGCTGTAAGAATCGGCAGGTGGGAGTCAATAGCTGCTCGCGGAGGCTATCGGCCCCACCGGTGTCCT
This sequence comes from Vicinamibacterales bacterium, assembly GCA_036521515.1. GTDB lineage: Bacteria > Acidobacteriota > Vicinamibacteria > Vicinamibacterales > UBA2999 > Gp6-AA40. The sequence goes on along the minus strand of DATDHP010000009.1, from coordinate 7,493 downwards.
GCTGATCACGATCTGATCCCAGCGGTGCGACTGGCGCAGCATCGCGGGTCCGTGCGGCGGGCACGTATTCGGAACACCGTCGCAGCGCTGGTGGTACACCGTCAGGCGCAGAAGGCCGAATCGCTTGCCGGCGTCGGTGCGCTTCAGCCAACGCATGTCCCGGTAGTCCATCCGCAGGGTCTGTTGCGGGATCGGCCTGGTCGCGTCATCGATCCACAAGCGCGAGATGCCATCGCCGACGCCGGGGGTGTTGAGCCGTATATGCCATTCGAACAAGTACCACCTGCCCGGCTTCAGCGCGAGGTTTCTGTTCTGGTTCTGAAACCTGTTCACGCGAGTCAACTGTCCATTGGTCTCGGGCCAGTCCAGATCCTGATAGTTCGCGACGAACGGGACGCCAGGACCGCTGTTGGGTTCGGTAGGCAGGTGGTTCCGGTTCGTGCCGACATAGGCCACGATCGTTTCCGCGCGATCGTGCAGCATGACGGACTTGTCCTCGAGCGTGCCCCACTCGAACGGGTTCGAGATGTACTGATACCAGCGGACGTAGATATCGGACCGCGCCGGAAACACCCGGCGCGCGTCATAGCCATAAAATCCCCAGGCCTGGTCGAACAGGAGGTAGTGGCTCCAGGCGGCGCACCGGTCACCGAAACCAAAGCCATCGCGGCAGACCGCGAACTGCGACGGGCGCCAAGTGCCGCCTCTGCTGCCGATGTCCCATCTCGTCTGGACGAAGCCGTTGAAGTCGTCACAGAGGAGGACGTCGGCGCGCTGGCTGCGGCCCGTCTCACACGTCGGCTCCCCGGCCCACATCGGCAACGGGAAGACGCCGGCGAACCACGCGGCGATGGCGACGAGTGACATGCCGAAGACGCCGATTAGTAAGGCGGATGTTCTCTTCATGGCTTTCACCGCGCGCTCAGGTAGACATGGTCGAACCAGTAGTGATCGGTCTGCCGCTTGCGGGCGCCGGTGTTACCGCCCCACGTCGGGCTGAACTGAAACATGTCGAAGTCGAACGGATTTCTCACGTCGCTGTAGCTGCCTTGCAGCACACCATCGAGCCACCACTTGAGCGCGCCGGTGGAACAGTCGGCATACCATTCGATCCGATGCCAGGCGCCGAGCGTGACGGCGGTCGGGCTGATGTTGGGCGCGCGCCATCGGAAATCGCCGGGATACTCCGGCAGGACGTGCAGCAATCCGTCGCGACGCAGCATGAGGAACTGCTGGCCCCCGGCGTCGCCGCCGCCGTTGAACAGGAATGCAATCTTGTTCCCGTTGGGCCCCAGATCGAACGGCGCCGACGGCTTCCACCAGAACGCGGCATACACTTCTCGCGCTGTGAGCGTGTAATACACGGTCGCCGGCGCCGTGCCCTCGACCATGCCCTCCGGATAGACGAAGTCGTACACGCTCGATGGCGAGAATGGCGCCCCTGGGTCGGAGACGCGTTGCGCCGACGCGCGCGCGACGCTCGACGAGCGCTCGTAGACCACGTTCCAGCCGGCGCTGCCCGGAATCGGCACGTCGCCGGCCGTTGGCAGCTCGGCATCGAACCCCCAGCTGGTGCGCAGCGTCAGACCCGGCGGCTCGTTCGGCCAGCTCCCGTCGCCCGGCAATCCGGTCGGGCCAGTGGGCACCTTCGCATCGCACGCGATCACGAGGAGGCCACCAGCAACCACCGCTGCCAGCGACGAGGTTCGCGGTCTCGTCAAGAGTCTCCTCGACTACGGGTTTCTCGTGGGGGCCGGCTTCAGCCGGCCCGTGGTGGCATGCCGCTATCGATCCGGCCGGCTGAAGCCGGCCCGCACGACAGGCGTCGCCAGCGCTGCTTCGTACAGGCGGACATATTGATCGACCATCCGCGAAAGGTCGTATTCGGCGCGCGCCTGGGCCGCGGCACGGTCACCCAGGCGTCGCGCCTCGTGTGGATTGCGCAGGAGACGGCCGAGCGCCGCGGCGAGCGCGCTCGGATTGCCCGGTTGGACGACAACGCCCGCCGCGCCCTGCGCGAGCGCCGCGCGCACTTCGCCAACATCGCTGGCGACGATGGGACATCCCGCGAACATGGCCTCGAGCAGCGCGAGCGGCAGCCCTTCGGACAGCGAGGGCAGCACGAAGATGTCGGCCGCCGCGAGAATGGCGGTGATGTCGGAACGAAAGCCGAGCAGATGCACGCGGCGTTCGAGGTGATGTTCGCTGGCGCGCGTGAGGAGCGCGTCGCGGAGCTCACCTCGCCCGCTGATGGCGAGATGGAGTGTCGGATGCTCCACGACGAGCAGCGCCAGCGCGTCGATGAGATGCAGATGCCCCTTCACCGGGTAGAGATTGCCGACCGATACCAGCAGTCGATCGGCGTCTCTCAGCCGCAGTTCGTCACGCAGGGTCACGCGCTCGGGTCGCACGTGGCAGACGCCATTCGGAATCGTCAAGACCCGGGTGGAAGGCAGGTACAGATCCGCGCGGATGTGGCGAGCCAGCAGCGCGGACACGGCGATCGTCGATGCGCTCATCGCGACGGCGGCCCGCAGCGCGAGACGCCGCCGGAGGCGCCCCGCGTAGTAGCGGCCACCGTGCATCGTGATGAGATGCGGAATCCCGTGACGCCACGCCGCCCAGGCGCCGTATACCGCCATCGAGAACTCGTGGCTGTGAGCGATCGCGATGCGATGACGCCGAAACGCCTCGTGCAGCGATCGCGCGCACGCCGGCGACACCGGCCGATCGACATGGAAGTACTCAATCGCCACCCCCGAGCCCTCCAGCTGACGCGCCAGCCACCCTTCGCCCCTGGCTGGAAGAAACACGACATTGGAGGCGCCGCCTGCCTGCAGTGCCGTCGCGAGCTGCACGACGACCGTTTCGGCGCCGCCCGGGCCGTCCGATTCGATGAGATGCGCAAACGTCAATCCGCGAAACATCCGTGCAGGCCGGCTGTCCACGCTTCAAACGCGCTCTCGGAGATCTCGCTGGGGACAGGTACTCTCGGAAGGGCCCATCGGTCGACAGCAGATCCGCTGACGCAGCCCTCCAGGCCGACCGCGGCCCGATATCCCGCCTCGCGGACAGCGGCGCGGACGCGCGCGTCGGAGAGGCCGTACGGATAGGAGAAGAATTCGGGCCAGATGCCGGTCTCGGCGTGAATCACGGTCCGGCTCGCCTCGATCTCGTATTCGAGCTCCCTGTCGGTCAACGTCGTCAGGCAGCGATGCGTGGCGGAGTGCACGCCGATCTCCATCCCGCGTGATGCATGCGCGCGGATCGTGGCCCAGTCGGCCGGACGGCAGGCGGGCGGCAGTGGCGCCACGCGCGAGTCCTGCGCCTCCGACAGAATCGCGGCCGTGTCGCCGCGAAGACGGTGCAGCCACAGGTCCCTGAGTGCGGGTGTCAGCATCCTGATCACGCCCGGCTGGTCCCACCAGAACCCAGGGCACCCCACGGCACAGGCATGCGCGGTGGGGACCCCGCCAGCCGGGCGTCCGGGCGCGCCCGCGACGACAAACACCGTGGCAGGGATTCCGAGACGACCGAGGAGCGGCACCGCGTGCTCGAACACTCCGGCGTACCCGTCGTCGAACGTGATCGCGGCAAGCGGCCGCGAGGTGCGCGCAGAGTGCGGCCGGATGAGCTCACTGAGCGGCACGACAGCGTAATGGTCGGCGAGCCAGCGCACCTGCTGCTCGAAACGATCGCGCCTGATGTGAAGGCCGGGAGCACCGGTCGAGTCGTCATCCGCGGCGACGACGTTGTGGTAACAGAGGATGACGGCCGCGCCAGGACGCCGTCGTCTGAGGGCCGGGATGCGAAGAGCCCGGAGACTGCCGTAGTAGAGCCCGGCGCCCAGGCGTCGCGCGCGAACCTGCAGTTGCGTAATCGTCACTGAGCATGGGCCGGCCAAAGCAGGCCCCCACGTCTGTCTGTCTGAACTCGCAGCGGCCGGCTTCAGCCGGCCCCTGACGCTGTCTCTCTCAACTCGTAGGGGCCGGCTTCAGCCGGCCCGTGACGCACGTCTCGTCGTCACCTTCTGCAGGCCGACCGCGAGCGCGATCAGCGTGTACAGCATTTCCGAGTAGGCCAGCGAGAGGAAGAACGCGCCCACGACAAAGCCGAACAGCGACGCGGTGAGCGCCTGGGTCAGCTCGGCATCGCAGTCGGCTGGACGCGATCCGTGCCCTCGAGTCACGCGACGGAGCGCGCCAAAGGCGCTGGCGATCAGCGTCACGAACAGCACGAGCCCCACAAGGCCCAGCTCGGCGCCGACCTGTACGAGGCTGCTGTGGGCTGCGTTCCAGCGCACGCCGATGCCGAACTGCTGGCGGTCGGCGAATGGCGACAGCGTGCCTTCCGCCATCTGGAAGTTTCCGGGCCCGACGCCGAGCACCGGATGCTGCAGCATGTAACCCATCCCGCGCTGCCAGATCTGAAGGCGGCCGCTCTCATCTGTCTGGTTGTAATCGCTGTCCGAGAGAATCGTGCCCATCTGCTTCCAATACTCGTCGCTGGCGGTGGCGACGAGCAGCAGCGCCGCGAGCACGAACGTGGAGACGCGCCAGCCGGCTGCAATCGCCCTGTAGCGCAGCAGGACGAAGCCGCCCACGGCGACGAGCGCGATGAAACCGCCGCGCGAGCCGGTGCGGACGAAGGCGACGGTCAGGACGAGGAGCGCCATCGCCGCAGCCAGCCGCACCGACTGGCGCCGTCCGGCATGGGCGAAGTACAGCCCGAGCGGCAGGGCCGACACGATGAACGTCGCGAAGTCGTTGGCGTCGTAATAATAGAGGCGACCGAGCCGCCAGGCGTCTCCGGATCCGAGCTCGAATCTCGAGAGCACGACGCAGGCATACACGGTCGCCGCCGCGAGGTACACCCCCGAGAGCCGCTCCACGTCACGAACGTCCCGTACGGCGCCGGCCACGACCACGTACATCAGGACGGTCTTGACGAAATTGTCGAACACGAGACCGAAACTGTCGCCGGGCGACAGCGATCCCGGCACCGACAGCGTCATCCACACGAGAAGCGCCACGAGCAATTTCGTCGGCCGCACCCACAACAGATCCGACCGGCGGCTCGCGTGCCGATCGCTCACGTACAGAGCGATCGCGAAGAGGCCGGCAAGGATTGCGGGTCGTGCGGTCTGCAGGACCGGGAACAGTTGATGGACGCGACCGACCGCGACCAGGATGTAGCCGGCGACGCACGCAAGGAGTGGATCCCATTCGCCGAATCGGGGTCTGACCCCACTGCAACCCGCGACTGGGGTCAGACCCCAGTCCGAACCGGCTTGGGGTCTGACCCCACTAAGGCTCGTCATTGGGGTCTGAGCTCAATGTGTGCAGAATTCGCAACAGTCAGGTACATCTCGAGCATCTGGCGGCCGATCGCCTCCCATCCGTAGAGGCGCTCAACCGTCGCGCGTCCCGCCTCGCCCAGGCGTTGCCGCAGGCGGCCGTCTTCGAGCACGTCGGTCACTGCTCGCGCGAACGATCGGGGGTCATCTCTGATCAGGATGTTTTCTCCATCGGATGCCGAGAGACCCTCGCATCCACGCGACGTGCTGACCACGGCCTTCCCCATCGCCCACGAGTTGAGGATCTTCAGGCGGGTTCCTCCCCCGATCCGGAGCGGCACGACGTGGCAGGCTGCTTCGCGCATGCGCGGCCGCACGTCGTCGACGTAGCCGGTCAGCTCGATGTCGTGGCGCTCCTGGTAGAACCGCTGCTGCCCGGCCGACGCCCGGCCGATCCACCGCACCGGCACGGTCGTGTTCGACGTCCGGAGATGCGGCAGGATCTCCTCGCAGAAGTAGGTCAGCGCATCCAGGTTCGGAGCGGGACTCGTGCCGCCCACGAACGCCACGCCGGATCCTGCGGCGCCATGCGGCTGGAACGCCTCCGTGTCCACGCCGTTTGGCACCACGATCACGCGAGCCGACGGAGAGAGGCACTGCAGCCGCGTTCGATCGGTCTCGGAGCAGACCACGTTGAGCGCGACGCGATCGCACCACCGGCGCTCCACGTCCGCCATGAGGCCCGACTGAAATCCGAGGTAGGCGCGTTTCCCCCAGTCGCGCTCGACGGCGGCGCGCCGCCGCAACAGATCCGATTCGATGTCGTGGTGCACGCAGACAACGGGGTGCTGCCAGCACGCGGGCAGATAGCGGGCCAGATCGAGGCTGTCCACGTGGACGAGATCGAACGTGTTCGTTGTCAGGAGCTGGTCGAGGCGCCGGCGAAAGGCGCCGCACTCGTACAAGTACGACGTATAGACGCGCCGCCGGCCGACGCTGCGTGTGTGATCCCAGAGAAACCTGAGCCGGCTGTGCTGCTGGGGAAGCGGAAACATCTCGACGTCAGCGAGACGACTCAACGCGTTCCGGATCGCGCCGACATCCGGCTCGCTGCCCGTGCTCGACGTGCCCGATCGCTCGAAGCAGAGCGCGGTGATGTCGAACACCTGCGCCAGCAGACGGAGCACGTGATAGGTCCTGATCCAGACGCCGCCATCCGGGGGATACGGCGTCGTCTGACACAGAAACAGGAGGCGCGCCCGGGCCGTCACGCGTGCCACTTCATCCTCCACGCCTGGAACATGAGCACCGCCCACAACGCCGCGCCCGCAGGGCGCTGCCCGTCCTGCAACTGCTTCCAGGCGCCGGCCACGGCTGCCGTGTTCAGCAATCCACTTCCGTCGGATCCGTCGCGAGGCAGGAGACTCTCGGCCCAGTCCCGCAGCGGGCCACGCAGCCATCGATCGATGGGCACCGAGAAGCCCATCTTGGGGCGTTCGACGAGTGCCTTCGGCACTCGCCGGTAGAGCACCTGGCGCAGGATCCACTTTCCCAGCGCGCCACGAATCTTCAGGGCACGAGGCAGCTGCCAGGAGAACTCCACGACGCGATGGTCGAGAATCGGCGCGCGCACCTCCAGGCCGACGGCCATGCTCGCGCGATCGACCTTGGCCAGCAGATCGTCGGGCAGGTACATCATCTGGTCGGCGAGCATCATCCGGTCGAGCAGGTCGTCGGGCTCGGCGCCGTCCAGCAGCGCGCCGGTCTGGTCGTCGCCGGCCGCATCGCCGCCGACGAGGCGCTCGGGCTGCTGCCACGCGGAGAGAAGAGAGCGATACATCTCGCCCGCCGAGCCGGCGCTCATCAGGTTGCCAAGCTTGTGGATCTGCTCGCCGACCCGCTGGTCGGCGACGCCCGGCAGCAGCGCCGCCGCGACGTGACGCGCGTGGTCCCACGTGGCCGGCGGCATCAGGCCGATCCCGGCGCCGATGATGCGGCGGGCCGCGACCGGGATGCGATTGACCCTGGGGAGCATGCGAGCTCCGTAAACGTACCGGTTGTAGCCGCCAAACAGCTCGTCACCGCCATCTCCGCACAACGCGACCGTGACGCGCCGGCGGGCGAGCTGCGAGACGAGCAGCGTCGGCAGCTGCGACGGATCGGCAAACGGCTCATCGAAGATCTCGGGGAGGCTGGG
>DATDHP010000008.1:0-15000 GCA_036521515.1 Vicinamibacterales bacterium | reverse complement strand
CTCGACGAAGCGGGGGAGCGCGCCCGCGGCGCCACGCTGTACAGCACTCTGGAGCCGTGCGCCCACACCGGGCGCACGGGTCCGTGCACGGAGCGGATCATCGCGGCGGGGATCACCCGCGTCGTCGCCGCGATGGAGGATCCGGACCCCCGCGTGCAAGGCCGCGGATTCGCGCGTCTGCGGACCGAAGGAGTCACCGTGGAGGTCGGCGTCGAGCGTGACGCCGCCGCCCGCCTCAATCAGCCGTTCGTGACCGCCATGACCCAGGGCCGCCCGTTCGTCATTCTCAAGGCGGCCACCAGCCTCGACGGACGGATCGCTGCCGCGCCGGGCGCGCGGACGCCGCTCACATCCAGGGCCGCGCTTCGTCACGCGCATGCCGTCCGGGCGGAGGTCGATGCCGTCGCGGTCGGCTCCGAAACCGTGCTCGTGGACGACCCGCTGCTGACCGCGCGCGAGGTCTACCGCGAGCGGCCCCTCACGCGGGTGGTTTTCGATCGCCGGCTGCGCGTGCCGGCACGGGCGCGTCTCTTTTCGACGCTGCAGGCGGGACCGGTCATAATGGTCACGTCCGCCGTTGCACGGCGGGTGAACCCGGATCGCGTCAGTGCGCTCGAGCGCGCTGGCGCGACTGTGATCCACGTCGAGGGTGACGGGATGATCACGGCGCTCCGGCATCTGGCCGGACTTGGCATTCAGAGCGTCGTGATCGAGGGCGGGGCGACGATCCACGCCGCGACGTGGGACGAAGGGGTCGTCGACTACGTCCAGCTCTACGTCGCGCCGCAGGCGCTGGGTGCCGCGGGCGTGCCGCTGCTCGACGGGCGATCGTTCTCGACGGCGTCGCTCGTTGACCGCCGCGTGGGCCAGCTCGGGCCCGACGTGCTGATTGAAGGATATGTTCACCGGCCTCATTGAATGTGTGGGCGAGATTGCCGAGGTCGAGACACGGACGGCCGGGCAGCGGCTGCACCTGCGGGCACCGCTCGCCAGCGCCCTCGCCGCGGGTGAGAGCCTCGCCGTGAACGGGGTCTGTTTGACCGTGACAGTCTCCGGCGCTGACCGCCTCCACGCCGACATCGGACCCGAGACGGCGCGTGTCACGACGCTCGGCTCGATGCGGCCGGGACAGCGCGTGAACCTCGAACGAGCGATGCGCGCGGACAGCCGGTTCGGCGGCCATTTCGTGCAGGGGCACGTGGATGGAACGGGCACGGTCCGCCAGGTGCGGCCCGAGGGGGAGGCTTTCTGGATTACGATCGCCTCCACGGATGAGCTCGCGCCTTACCTGATTCGCAAGGGATCGATCGCGGTCGACGGTGTCAGCCTCACGATCGCCGACCTGCGTGACGGGGAGTTCGATGTGATGATCATCCCGTTCACCTGGGCGCACACGAATCTCTCGGCGCTCGTCCCCGGGAGCCGCGTGAACCTCGAGTGCGACATGGTCGGGAAGTACGTCGCGCGCGCCGCGGAACTTGCTGCTGCGGGCCGGCTGAAGGCGGCCCCCACGACGTAACAACGTAGGGGCCGGCTTCAACCGGCCCGGACAGCCATGCCAGAGAAGAATCCGAAAATCCGCATCGCCAAGGGCGCCCGCCGGCGTGGGCCGTTTGCCACCATCGAGGAGGCGGTCGACGCGGTCCGCGAGGGCCGCATGATCGTTGTCGTAGACGACGAAGACCGGGAGAACGAAGGCGACCTCACGATGGCGGCGGCCAAGGTGACGCCGGACGCGATCAACTTCATGGCCAAGCACGGGCGCGGGTTGATCTGTCTGGCCATGATGCCCGAGCGGCTCAATCAGCTCGAGATCCCGCTCGAAGCGAGCAACCATGCCGCGCGGCGCGACACCGCCTTCTGCGTGTCGATCGACGCGTACGACGGGACGAGCACCGGCATTTCCGCGGCCGACCGCGCGCGAACCGTGAAGGTCGCCATCGCGCCGGAGACGAAGCCGAACGACCTGGCACGGCCGGGTCACGTGTTTCCGCTGCGCGCGCGGAGCGGCGGTGTCCTCGTCCGGTCCGGACACACGGAAGCTGCCGTCGACCTGGCGCGCATCGCCGGCCTGGAGTCGGCCGGGGTGATCTGCGAAATCATGAACGAGGACGGAACGATGTCGCGCGTGCCGCAGCTCTCGAAGTTTGCGAAGAAGCATCGCCTGCCGATGATCACGATCGCCGACCTGATCAAATACCGCATGCGGACGGAGCGCCTCGTCAAGCGAGTGGCGACGGCGGAGTTGCCGACGGACCACGGCGCCTTCCGTATCTTTGCCTACGAGAACCAGCTCGATAACGAGACGCATGTCGCCCTCGTCCGCGGCGAGATCGGGGACGGCCGCGACCTGCTCGTGCGCGTGCACTCCAAGTGCCTCACCGGCGACGTCTTCCACTCCGCCCGCTGCGATTGCGGAGCGCAGCTCGACACGGCGATGACGCGTATTGCGGAAGAAGGGCGCGGTGTGCTGCTCTATCTGAACCAGGAGGGTCGCGGCATCGGCCTGGGGAACAAGATTCGCGCGTACGAGCTGCAGGACGGGGGACTCGACACCGTCGAGGCAAACGAACGCCTCGGGTTCAAGGCCGATCAGCGCGACTACGGCATCGGCGCGCAGATCCTGCATGACCTCGGCGTGCGGACCATGAGGCTCCTGACGAACAACCCCCGCAAGTTCGTGGGCCTGCAGGGGTACGGCCTCGAAGTGTCCGATACCGTTCCGCTCGAAATCCCGGCCAGTGATGGGACCCGCAAATACCTGAAGACCAAGAAGGACAAGCTCGGGCATACGCTGTCGTCGGTATAGGCCGACCTAAAGGTCGGCCTCTACAAACGCCTGGTACGAACACGTTTTCTCGTAGAGGCCGACCTTCAGGTCGGCCTTTGGGCTTGCCCGGCCATTCGAAGCTCGCCTAAGATAAGGGTTTGCGCCAGTTAGGTTTATGGCGCCCCTAGGTCCCGGCTTCCATGTTCGATTCGCTCAGCACCCGCATCCAGGACGTCTTCAAGTCGCTCAGGGGCGAGATCCGGCTCACCCCGGAACTGGTCGAAACGGCGCTGCGCGAGATTCGGCTGGCGCTGCTCGAGGCGGACGTCAACTTCAAGGTCGTCAAGGCGTTCATCGACCGGGTACGCGACCAGGCGATGGACCAGGCGGTGCTCGGGAGCCTCACGCCCGGCCAGCAGGTCATCAAGATCGTTCGTGACGAGCTGCTGGCGTTGTTCGGGGACACAGAGGGCGGTCTTGGCAAGGGAGCGCCGACCCCGCGGGTCGTGCTGCTGCTGGGCCTCCAGGGGTCGGGCAAGACCACCACGTCCGGCAAGCTCGCCAAGTGGCTGGTGCGCCAGGGCAGGCACCCGTTGATGGTCTCGACCGACGTGCGGCGCCCGGCGGCCATCCACCAGCTCTCGGTGCTCGGCGAGCAGGCAGAGATCCGCGTGCACTCGCCAGAGACGATGGATCCCGTGGCGCGCGCCGAGAGCGCCGTGGCGGAAGCCCGGGCCAAGGGGTTCGACACGGTCATCGTCGACACCGCCGGGCGGTTGCACATCGACGACGAGCTCATGGTCGAGCTGCAGGCGATCAAGGATGCCGTGCAGCCGTCCGACCTGCTCTACGTCGCGGACGCGATGACGGGACAGGACGCCATCAAGAGCGCGGGCGAGTTCAACCGCCGTGTGGGCGTGACCGGCGTCGTGCTGACCAAGCTGGATGGCGATGCCCGTGGCGGCGCGGCACTCTCGGTGGTCTCGGTCGTCGGGGTGCCTATTGCGTTCGTGGGGAGCGGCGAGCGGCTCGAAGATCTCGAGCTGTTCCACCCCGACCGCATCGTGTCGCGGATGCTCGGCATGGGCGACGTGTTGTCGCTCATCGAAAAGGCCGAGCAGGCGATCGACGAGGACGAGGCGCAGCAACTCGAGGAGAAGCTCCGGAAGAACGCGTTCACGCTCGACGATTTCCGGAAGCAGCTCAAGACCATTCGCCGCATGGGACCGCTCGAGAGCATTCTTGGAATGATTCCCGGCCTCGGCCAGTTGAAGGAGCTCGCCGGGAGCAAGCCGGACGAGAAGCAGATGGGTCGCGTGGAAGCGATCATCTCCTCGATGACGGCGGAAGAGCGGCGGAACGACAAGATCATCAACGGCAGTCGCCGCAGGCGAATCGCCGCGGGCAGCGGCACCTCGGTGGAGGAGGTCAATCGCCTCCTCAAGCAGTTCACCGAGATGAAGAAGGTGCTGCAGATGATTGGCCAGGGTGGCCTGCCGGGGATGAAGGGTATGAAGGGAATGCCGAAGCTCCCGCAGATGCAGAAGGGCGCGGGTGGGTTCGCGGCACCGGGCGGCAGGAAGCGGAAGAAGGGCGGCCCCTGGGGGCTGATCAAGTCTCGGTAAATCTTCGAAGACGACGGGGTTCAGATGGTAGTGATTCGCATGATGCGGGTGGGGTCGGCGAAAAAACCCTATTTCCGTGTGGTGGTGACGGAGTCGCGGACGGCGCGCGAGAGCAGCTTCGAAGAGAATGTGGGGACGTACAACCCGCGCGCGAAGCCGGCGCTGGTCCAGATCAACAAGGAGCGCGTCGAGTACTGGCTGAAGAAGGGCGCCAGGCCGTCCGATTCGGTGCGAACGCTGATCCAGAAGCACCTGTCGCGCGACCTGTCGGTCCCCGCCGCCACGCCCGAAGCGCCGGCGCAGTAATGTCGGCCAGCGACGCCGGTGGCGGCAACGCCGGCGGCAGCCCGTTGCGGACCGTTGTTGAGGTCGTCGTGCGGGCGCTCGTCGATCATCCCGACGCCGTCCGGGTCACCGAGGTCCAGCGTCGCGGCATGACCGTGCTGGAGCTGACCACCGCACCGGGAGACATGGGAAAGATCATAGGCCGCCAGGGACGCACGGCCGGCGCACTGCGCACGCTGGTCGCACTGACCGCTGAAAAGCACGGCACGCGCGCGCAGCTGGATATCAGGGATTAGGGGATCGGGGATCGGGGATCAGAAACCGGAGCAACGTTTGAACGACCGTCCCCGATCCCCGATCCCCGATCCCCGATCCCCGGCCTGGGATGACATGGTGCTGGTTGGCCGCATCGCCAAGCCGCATGGCTTGCGCGGCGATGTCGTGGTCAATCCCGAGACCGATTTCGTCGAGGAACGGTTCGCCGCGGGTGCGACGCTCTGGACCAGGTCGGACGGCGGCGAGGAAACGCTGACGATTGCCAGCGTGCGCGTGCAGAACGGGCGGCCGATCATCGGCTTCGACGGGTTCACTCGCGTCGAGGACGCCGAGCGGCTCGCCGGCCTCGAGCTGCGCGTGCCGGAACATGCGCTGCAGCCGCTGGCAGAGCACACGTACTATCAGCACCAGCTCGTGGCCTGTGCTGTTGAGACGAGCAGAGGCGAGCGCGTAGGGAGCGTGGCGCGGGTCGATGGCGGTATCGGCGGCAGCCTGCTTGTGGTGAGCGGCGATCGTGGCGAGATTCTGGTTCCGCTGACGCAGGCCATCTGCGTGGAGATCGACGTTGGGGCGAAGAGGATCCGGATCGATCCGCCGGAGGGGTTGCTGGAACTGAACAAGACGCGAGGAAAGCGACAGCCTCAAGGGCCGGCTGAAGCCGGCCCCCACGACCGTCCACAAGGTACGTAGGGGCCGGCTTTAGCCGGCCCGCCAGATGAAGTTCGACATCGTCACGATCTTTCCGCGAATGGTGCAGGCGGCCCTGGCGGAAGGGGTTGTCAGCCGGGGGATTCAGAGCGGACTGCTCGACGTCGCGGTCCACGACCTTCGGAACTACACTGCGGATCGGCACCGCAGCGTCGACGACGTGCCCTACGGCGGCGGGCCCGGAATGGTGATGAAGCCGGAGCCGCTGATGCGGGCAGTGGAGGACATCCGCGCGGCGCGCGGCGCTCCAGATGCGGTTATTTTGCTGTCCCCGCAAGGCAGGCCGTTCACCCAGGCCCAGGTGGCGCGGATCGGGCGGCTGGCGCATGTCGTGCTGCTGTGCGGCCGATACGAAGGAATGGACGAGCGCGTGCGCGCGCTCGTCGCCACGGAGGAGCTGTCGGTCGGCGATTACGTGCTGAGCGGTGGCGAGCTGCCGGCGCTCATCGTGGTGGACGCCGTCAGCCGGCTCGTCCCGGGGGTCGTGGGCGACGGGCAGTCGGTGGAAGCCGATTCGTTTTCGCGCGGATTGCTGGACTATCCGCATTACACTCGGCCTGCTGAGTTCGCGGGACTGAGGGTGCCGGACGTGCTGCTGTCGGGACATCACGCGCAGGTCCGGCGGTGGCGCAAAAAGGCCGCGCTCGCGCGAACCCTGGAGCGCCGCCCGGAGCTGCTGGAGCAGGCAACACTCGACGACGAAGAGCGCGAGTTGCTCGACGAGATTGTGAAAGAGCGTACGTAGAGGCCGACCTTCAGGTCGGCCTGACTGAGGAGACGAGCCATGAGCGCGATTGACCTGGTTGAAAAGTCGCAGATCACGACGCGTCCCGAGATGAAGTCGGGAGACACCGTGAAGGTGCACGTGAAGGTCCGCGAGGGCGACAAGGAACGTATCCAGATCTTCGAGGGCATCATCATCGGCCTGCACCGCGGCGGCGTGCGCGCGTCCTTCACGGTCCGAAAGGTATCGTTCGGCCAGGGGGTGGAGCGTATCTTTCCGCTGCACTCGCCAACGATCGCCAAGGTCGACATCGTCCGCTCTGCCCGTGTGCGGCGCGCGAAGCTGTACTTCCTGCGCAGCCTGAAGGGCAAGGCGGCCCGGATGAAGGAAACCAAACGGGTTTAGCAGGATCGACTCCCGACTCCCACTCTGATGCTCGACCAACTCCCAAGGCTTCTGGGAGCTGGCGCGGGATCGGATTGGGAGTTGGGAGTTGAGCGCGTCCATGGTCAAGAAGCGCGCCATGCGAACCCTCGAGAACGCCATGCGGCGCTGGGGGTTCCATCGTGTCGCCGGGTGTGATGAGGTGGGGCGCGGCTGCCTCGCCGGCCCCGTCGTCGCCGCGGCCGTCGTCCTCGACCCGGACCGTTACATTCCCGGCGTCTGCGACTCCAAGATGATTACCGCGCTGGAGCGCGAGCGGCTCTACGGCGTGATCACGCGCAAGGCCCTCGCCTGGGCCGTCGCGTCGGCCCAGCCAACGGAGATCGACGAGATCAACATCCACCGCGCATCGCTGCAGGCGATGCGCCGCGCTGTTCTCGCGCTGACGCCGCTGCCCGACATCATCCTCGTCGACGCGTTCCGCATTCCAGACCTGCTGATCGCCCAGCGCGGCGTGCCGCATGGCGACCGGCGCTGCAGCGCCATCGCGGCGGCGTCGATCGTCGCCAAGGTCACGCGCGACCGCGAGATGCAGACGCACCACGCCGCGGATCCGCGCTACGGGTACGACCGGCACAAAGGCTACGCGACGGCGGATCACCTCGCCGCCGTCGCCCGCTACGGCTACTCGGCTCTTCACCGGCGCTCGTTCAAGGCTCAGGCCACTCTGTTTGATACGATCGAGTAACCATTCGCGATTCGTGATTAGCGATTCGTGATTTTTGGGGGCTCGCGGCCGAGCTGGCACGAACAACAATCACGAATCACGAATCACGAATCGCGAATTGACCGGTGCCGATAGATCGCGAAGCCACCTTGAAGCAGGCGGAGAAGCTGCTCCGCCAGGGGAAGCTCGACGGAGCCATTGCGGAGTACGTGCGCCTGGTCGAGGATCAGCCGCGCGACTGGAACGCGATGAACGCGCTTGGCGATCTGTATGTGCGCGCCGGTAACGCCGAGCGTGCGGTTGTCCAGTTCACGCGCATCGCCGACTTCCTCGCCGGCGAGGGCTTCCTGCCGAAAGCGGCAGCGCTCTACAAGAAAGCCCTGAAGGCCGAGGGCGGCCACGAGCACACGCTGAACCAGCTGGGGGAGATTGCGACCCGGCAGGGTCTGTTCGCCGATGCGAAAACGTATTTCCGGCAGCTGGCGCAGCAGCGCCGCGCGCGCGGGGATGAGCGCGGCGCGGCGGAGATCCTCGTGCGCCTCGGCTCGGCGGAGCAGGCGGACGTCGAGTCGAAAGTTGCCGGGGCACGCGCCGCACTGGAGGTTGGCGATGCCGCGCTGGCGGCCAGCCTGATGAAGTCAGCGGGCGAGGCGCTCGCGAAGCAGGGCCGGAAGGCAGAGGCGCTGAACGTGTTCGCCGAGGCGGCGCAGCTCGATCCCGGTGATACGGCGCTGCGCGCCAGGCTCGCGGGCGAGTGCGTGGCTGCGGGCGACTTCGAACGAGCCCGGCTGTTTCTGACCGCCGAGGCGGCCGGAGACGATCCGGACCTGCTGCTGGCGTTCGCGCGCATCCAGATGGCAGACGCCGCCGACCCACGGCCCGCGCTGATGCGTGTGCTGGCGGTCGCGCCGGACCGACATGGTTCGGTCCTGACGATCTGCGAGGAGCTCGCCGCCACCGGGCATGTCGAGAGCGGCTATTCCGGCGTGGACGTGCTGACCGATGTGGCGCTGCTCGAAGGCGATTTCGGCCGGGCCATCACCGCACTACAGGCGTTTCTGCGGCACGGGCCCCACGTTCCGGCGCTGGTGAAGCTCGTCGAGGTGTGCGTGGACGCGCGTCGCGACGCGCCCATGCGCGAGGCGCAGGCGAGGCTTGCCGACGCGTATCTCGAGAACGGTCACGCGGGCGAGGCGCGGGTGATTGCCGAGGACCTGCTCGTCGCCGAGCCGCAGTGCGACGCGCACGTGCAGCGGCTGCGGCGCGCGCTGCAGCTCCTGGGCGTGGACGACATCGAGGCCGTCGTGGCGCGGGCCCTTCCGGCCGAAGCCGGAAACCACAGCGAGGACGAGGTGGACCTCTCGAACCTCGGGACGCCCGAGGCGTCTGTGGCTTCCGGCTTTAGCCGGAAGGAAGACAGTTCCAGCCGGAAGGAAGACACCCTCGTCAGGGAAGGGGACGACTTCAACGAGACACCGATCGCGTTGGAGGTCGATCTCAGCGAGGTGCTGTCAGGCATCGCGCCGGCCGCGCCCTTCCTGCCGCCCGGCAAGCCGCCTCAGGATCTCGAGGCCGTGTTCGAGCAGATGCGGACGCAGGCGGCGCGCCGACAGGAGGTGGCCAGCGCGGCGGACCAGTTCGAGCGTGCCCTCGACCACGTGCTGAACGGCCGCCTCGACGAGGCTGTGAACGGTCTGAAGGCGGCGGCGCGGGTGCCGCTGTTCCGCTTCGCGGCGGCCGCGCAGCTGGGCCGGCTCCATGTCGAACGCGGCGAGCTGAAGGCGGGCGTCGAGTGGCTGGAGCGCGCGGCGGAGGCGCCCGCGCCGACGCCGGAAGAGGGGTTCGCGCTCCTCTACGACCTTGCGGACGCGCTCGACCGCCTCGGGGAATCGGCGCGCGCGCTCGCCGTGCTGATGGAGCTCGATGCCGACGCCGCCGGGTATCGCGATGTGCGCGAACGCGTCGCCCGGCTCGCGCGCGATCAGGCAGGGAGCCGAGAGGCGTGAGCCGATTGCTGCTGGTCGCGCTGTTTCTCGAGGTCGGCTTCGTGCTGGTCGTCGTACCCTGGTCGGCGTTCTGGGATCGCAACTATTTCGCCGAATCACTCCCGCTGGTCGATGCGATCATTTCCAACAACTACGTCCGCGGCGCCGTGTCGGGCCTCGGACTGATCAACATCGCGGCGGGACTCGTCGAGCTCTTCTCACTCCTCGTCTCGCGGCACGTGGAACACCAGCCGGCGTCGTCGATCTCTCCATCACACGTGACCGAAGACTGACGTGGGGCCCGTCATCTGCATGGTGACCGATCGCCGCCGGTTGGCCGGCGACCAGGAGGCGCAGTTGATCGAGCGGGTGACCGCCGCCGCGCAGGCCGGAGTCCATCTCGTCCAGGCACGGGAGCGCGACCTGGATGCGCGCCTGCTCACGCGGCTGGTGACGCGGCTGGTCGCGGCGGTCCGCGGCACGCGCGCCCGAGTGCTCGTGAACGACCGCATCGATGTGGCGTTGGCGGCCGGCGCGCATGGCATTCACCTGCGCGGCGATTCGCTGCCGGCGGCACGCGCCAGGCGCATGGCGCCGCCGGCGTTCATCATCGGCCGCTCGGTTCGTTCGCGCGACGAAGCGCTGCGGGCACAGGACGGCGGAGGCCTGGACTATCTCGTCTTCGGGACGGTGTTCGAAACGGCCTCGAAACCGGGCCTTCAGGCTGCAGGACTGGACGCTCTGGGCGAGGTGACCGCGGCCGTTCGTCTGCCCGTGCTGGCCATCGGCGGCATGACCCCGGCCACGCTGAAACCTGTCGGGGCCGCCGGGGCCGCCGGCTTCGCGGCAATCGGCCTCTTCGCCGACTGCGCTGCTGATCAGCTGAAAGTCTCGGTACACCAAGCATCTGTGGCGTTCGACCCCTCGTGCAGGCGTTCCATGGGGTTACCATGAGGGCGCGGATGTCGATGGCGGAGAAGCCGGTGCCCGATTTCGGCTCGAAGATGAAGCGCACACGCGAAGAGCGCGGGGTGTCGCTGCGTCACATCGCCGAGGTGACGAAGATCTCGGTCAGCGCGCTCGAGGCGCTGGAGCGCGACGACATCTCCCGCCTGCCGGGCGGTATCTTCTCGCGGGCATTCGTCAGGTCCTACGCCCTCGAGATTGGACTCGACCCGGAGCAGACGGTGCGTGAATTTCTTGCGCGATTTCCCGACGACTCCGTGACCGCCGGCAGCCGCTACGTTCCCTATGAGGATGACTCGGTACACGAACCACGGCGCCGGCGTCTCTCCGGTATCCTGATCACCGTGCTCATCGTGGCCTTCATCCTGGGTGCGATCTTCTTCATTGCCTCGAGGCAATAGCCGCGTGCCGCTGCATGGAAGCCGGACTCCGGACTCCGCTGCTCGATTTCTTCCGGCGGGGCGACGTCGCGCGCGACATCCGCCTGCTGGCGGCGCAGGGCGGGCTTGCGCCGCGCGCGCACGAGCAACTCGGCCTGCTGATGCTGCTGGTGGGCGACCAGGACCCGGCGATCGCCCAGGCGGCGGAATCCACGCTGCAGGCCATCCCGGTAGACGCGCTGACGGCGTTCCTGGCGCGCTCCGACGTCCCAACCGAGATGCGGCACTTCTTCGCGCGGCGCGGCATCGAGCCGGCCGCCCTCCCCGCGCGCGACGCGGACACGCCCTTTCTGGACACCGCGCCGGACCCGGAGCCGGTCGTCGACATGGATCTGGAAGCCCTTGACGAGGCGGAAGCGGAGCAGGGACGCTCGTCGGCGCTGCAGCGGATCGCGGCGCTGACCGTCGCGCAGCGCATGAGCCTGGCGATGAAAGGCTCGCGCGAGGAGCGCGCGATCCTCATCCGCGATCCCAACAAGATCGTCGGCGTGGCGGTGCTCAGCAGCCCCAAGCTCACAGAGACGGAGGTCGAGAGCATTGCGAAGATGACGAGCATCTCCGACGAGCTGCTCCGCATCATCGCCAACACCCGCGCGTGGGTAAAGAATTACGGGGTGATGCTGGCGCTGACGAAGAACCCGAAGACCCCGGTGGCGGTGTCGATGAACATGCTGGCGCGGCTGAACGATCGCGACCTGAAGGTGCTGTCGACCGACCGCAACGTGCCGGAGATTCTACGGATCACCGCACGGAAGAAGGTGGTGCTTGACAAGAAATAGCATTCGAAAAACGTAGCGGCGGACCTTCAGGTCCGCCTTGTACCAGCACCCTCCGGCAGCGCAGGCGGATCCGCTGAAGGCGGACCTAAAGGTCCGCCTCTACGATCGTCATTTCTTCGACGATTTCGACCGTTTCGTCTTCTTCCCTGCCGCCTGCCATTCCCGCTGCATCTCGCTGAGTCCCTGCATGAAGACCGTGGCCCGCTCGCGCGCCTCCTCGGTCGGCAGGCTCTTGAGCAGATCGATGGCGTGAGCGAGGTCGTTCTCGATTGTCTTCCGCGTCGTGTGGAAGTAGAGCCGCCGGATCTCCGCGAGCGCGGCATCGGGATCGGGCGGGCCCTGTTTGAGCGACTTCAAGGCGACGAACCCGGGCGCGGGCTTGTTCACGTCAGGAGCTCCGGTTGCGCCTGAGCAGCGGCCGCAACCTGTCGAGGTCGCGCGTGTTCAGGACGTCATCCGGGCCGAGCCACGCGCGGCGGGCCATCTGCACACCCCAGCGCAGGTTACCCAGCGCGGTGACCGAGTGCGCATCGGTCGAGATGACCAGGCGGACGCGCCGATCCCGCGCGAGGCGTGCGTGCGCGTCATTGAGGTCGAGGCGGTCCACCTGGCAGTTGATTTCGAGCGCCACGCCGTGACGCGCGGCAGCCGCGGTCACCCGCTCGACGTCGATGCGTAGCGGGTCGCGCTTGAGGAGCAGCCGTCCCGTCGGGTGGCCGAGCACATCGACCCAGGGACATTCCAGCGCCCTGAGCAGCCGATCGGTCATCTGCGCCTCGCCCTGGCTGAACTGCGAATGCACGGACGCGACGACGAAGTCGAGCTGGGCAAGGCAATCATCCGCCAGGTCGAGCCGGCCGTCCGGGAGGATGTCACACTCGATCCCGGCGAGCAGCGTCAGGCCATCGAACCGTCCGTTGAGCGCCCGCACCCGGCCGGCGTGCTCGAGCGCGCGGCGCTCGTCCAGCCCGTTGGCCATGGCCAGCGCCCTGCTGTGGTCCGTGATCGCGATGTACCGATGACCCATCCGGTGGGCGGCCGCGGCCATGGTCTCGAGATCATCACGGCCGTCGGTCGCGGTCGTGTGCATGTGGAGATCCCCGAGCAGGTCGCTTTCTGCGACGAGGCGGGGCAGCCTCCTTTCGATCGCCGCTTCGATCTCCCCGCGCAGCTCGCGCAGCTCTGGGTCGATCCAGCCCATCCCGAGCGCCTCGTAGATCCCTTCCTCGGTTTCTCCGGCCACCCTGGTGTCGTCGACCACCTTGAAGAGGCCGTATTCGTTCAACTTGAAGCCGTGCTGAATCGCGCGGTCGCGGACCGCGATGTTGTGGGCCTTGGATCCGGTGAAGTACTGCATCGCGGCCCCGCGGCTTTCGGCCTGCACGAGGCGCAGGTCCGCCTGGTACCCGCCAAGGAGACGCACGCTCGACTTCGTCTCGCCATGGCCGAGCACGCGTTCGACGTTGGGGTTCGCGATGAAGACGTCCATCAGGCCGACATCTCCGCCGATCGCGAGAACGTCGATATCGCCGCACGTCTCACAGCCACGCCGGAGGCTGCCCACCGGCACGAATTCGACGTCGGGCGCGCGCTCGCGCAGATATCCGACGAGCTCGGCTGACGCCGACGATGTATCCGCGAGGAGGTGACGGCCGGCGTCCTTTTGCCGCTCTTCCACGGCCTTGAGAATCAGCGCCTCTTTCTTCGCGCCCATCCCTTTCAGCTCGCGCAGGCGTCCTTCGCGGGCCGCGGCGGCCAGCTCATCGATCGTCCGGATGTTGAGCGACGAGTAGAGCAGCGCCACGGTCTTGGGCCCGACGCCCTGGAGGCGCAGCAGGTCCAGAATCGTCGGGGGGAACTGCAGCAGCAGCTCCTGGTGGTACTGACAAGCCCCCGTGTCGCAGAGCTCCCGTATCTTGGCCGCCAGGTCCCTGCCGATGCCGGGGACGTCGCGGAGCTGCTTGTCGTCCATTCGCGCCAGCGCGTCCGGCCACGCGCCAATCGTTTCGGCGGCGGATCGATATGCGCGAATCTTGAACGCGTTGTCGGCCCTGATTTCCAGCAGGTCGGCGATCTCGCCGAACACCCGCGCGATGGCCTTGTTATCCACGCGTCAGCCCGTGCCGCTCAATTCGGTACTCGAGCAGCCGCGCGCCGCCGCCGGCCAGGGCGTCGGCCATGGCGGCTTTCCGCTCCGGCGGGCCGTAGACAAAGAGGCAGCCGCCGCCCCCCGCGCCGCACACCTTGGCCGCCAACGCCCCGGCGCCCGTCGCGCGGGCGATCAGGGCGTCAATGGCGGGCGTCGTGACGCCGGGCGCCAGCCGCTTCCGGTTGTCCCACTCCTCGGCAATCGCGCGCCCGACGTGCTCCCAATCCCCACGCTCCAGCGCTTCACGCATCGCGACCGCCGTGTCGCGAATGCGCTCGAAGCACTCGAACACGTGGCTGTCGCCGTCGATGTGCTTCTTCGTGATCTCCCAGTTGTTCGTGCCGGAGTTGCGCGGCTCGCCCGTGTAGCACAGGACGATGCGCCGCTCGAGCTCGTGGAGGTCGACATGGAGCGGCACCCGCCGGATGCCGTCCGGCTCGAGCTCGAGCGCTGCGATGCCGCCGTACATCGCCGGGCGGTAGTCCTGCAGGCCGGTGGGCACGTTGATCGCCTGTGCCTCGACGTTCATCGCGATCTGCAACAGCGCCTCGGGCTCGTAGTGAGTCCGGTTCCATTCGGCGAGCGCGGCGCAGACCGCCACGTTGAGCGCCGACGACCCGGCGATGCCCGCCCCCGCCGGCGACTCCGACGAGGTCGTCAGCGTGAGGCCGCGGGCCTCGAAGAAGTGCGCCAGCAGCGACAACAACCGCAGCTCGCGCCGGTCGCGCAGCTCGCGCCAGTCTTCGGCTTCGAGCGACGCGTGCGTGTCCAGCGAGCGGATCACGATGCGCGAATCGGCGCGCGTCTCGACCCGGGCATGCGCGCGGATGCTGATCGCCGCGTTCAGGGTCTGGGCTCCGGGGTGGAAGAGGTAGAGGGGCCAGATGTCGATGGTGCCGCCGGCGAGGTCGATGCGGGTCGGAGCCGAGGTGTCGATGCGCACACCGAATTATAGAACCCCGAACGATCCGGGTCGTTCTCGCTTCCCGGTTCTGCCCCTTCTCGGTTCGTGTTCCAGGTTCGCGGTTCGGTTCGCGGTTCATTAAACCTGAACCCCGAACCCGAACCTAACTTGAACCCAGAACTGAACCCCCGAACCTGAACACGAACCGAGCAGCGAGAACCGGGAACGGTGAACGACACAGTTCTATAATGTTTGGATGCCCGTGTCGGTTCGCCGTG
>DATDHP010000007.1:0-12642 GCA_036521515.1 Vicinamibacterales bacterium | reverse complement strand
GCGGCAGGATGGGACCGATGGCGGCGAGCTGCTGCTCGCGCCGGACGCGCCCGTGGCTGTCGCGTGCGACCTGGCTCGTCGATCGCCGCTCGATGCGATTGCCGTCTGCCAGCGTCTGGATGGTCTCCGTGGTGATGTCGGATGATCGCTTCGCGATATCGCGACGGCAGTTCCGCGATGGCGCGTCGCAGCCGCGCCACGTCTCTCGAGTGCGCCAGCGCCGCGCACGGATCGTCCGGCGCGGCCGGCTCGGGTGCCGCGCGGTCGAGCGTCACGAAGCGGCCTTCCCGCCTCAGACGGTTTCGCACGAGGTTCCGCGCGATACCGTACAAATAGGTGCCGAGGCCCGATCGGTGCGCCTGGTACCGGGCCAGGTCGCGCATCAGCGTGATGAACACGTCCTGCGTGACGTCCTCCGCGACGGAGGCGGCCCCGCTCATCATGCGCGCGAACCGGTAGACAACCGAGTGGTATCGCGCGTAGATAGCGGCAAATGCTTCGCGCTCCCCGCCTGCCGCACGCCTGACCAGGTCGCCGTCCGATGCGTCAGCCGCTGGCATGCCCGACATCCAGCGGTGATTGTCCGAAAGGGCCGAAAGGTTCCCGGGAGCTGTGGCTTTCCGCCTTTAGGCGGAAGATCAGCTGCACAGCGGCGCCTGCAGGCTCCTTCCGGCGGAAGCCGGAAGCCACAATCGATCTAGACGGAGCTGGCGCCCCGCCGGCCGGAGGGTCATCGCAGGATTCTTGTACTGTAGTGGTGTGATCGGCCCCTTACTTCTGGCCCTCGTGGTGACGGCGCCACCGTCCCTTGCGCCCGTGGCTGAGCGCCTGCGCACGATCGATCAGGAACAACTCGAAACGGTCCTGGCCGATGCCGGGCTCGCGTTGCCCGCCCTGGTGCGCGTGACGCTCATCGATGAAGACGACACCCGTGCGCGACAGACGCCCCGGTGGATCGTCGGCTTCGCCGTGGGCACCGAGGACGTGGCGATCTTTCCCGCGCGCGTGGGTTCGTACCCCTACGCGTCGCTGGAATCGGTGCTGCGGCACGAGGTCGTGCACCTCGCGCTGTCCTCGCGTGCCGGCGGACATGGACTGCCGCGCTGGTTCCAGGAAGGCGTGGCGGTCTCGGTCGAAGAGGGATGGACCTGGGGAAGCGACCTGCGGCTGCTCCTCGGCGCCGCCGGGGCTCCGGGCATCGCGGACCTCGGACGGCTCTTCCAGTCCGAGACACACCTGGGCAGCGCCGAAGCGTATCGACTGGCCGCGGCGCTCGTGGCCGACGTGAGGGAACGACACGGAGCCGCCGTGCCCGGCGCCATCGCGGGGCGCGTCGCGCGTGGAGTGCCATTCCCGCACGCCTTTCGAATCGAGACCGGCGAGACACCGGACGAAGCCGCCGCGCGCGCATGGGCAGGGTACCGCCGGTGGACGGCGTGGCTTCCAGTGGTGACCGGCGGCTCCGCGGTGTGGACCCTGATCCTGGCGCTGGCCTTCGTGGCGTTCGTCGCCCGGTCGCGGAAGCGCGCCCGTCGCAGGAAACAATGGGCCGACGAGGAGGAGCTCCCGCTCGAGTGAGAGCGCCTCCACCTGGACGACTCGTCGATCTCGGCACCCATCGCCTCCACCTCCGGTGCGAAGGGGACGGCGCGCCGGCCGTCGTCTTCGACGCTGCGCTCGGCGCCTCGTCACTGAGCTGGAGTCTCGTCCAGCCCTCCATCGCCCGGGTGACGATGGCGTGCACGTACGACCGCGCTGGCTTCGGCTGGAGCGACGCCGGCCCGATGCCACGAACGGCGGGCCGTATCGCAGCGGAGCTGCACCAGTTGCTGCGCGCCGCCCCGGTGCCACCCCCGTACACGCTCGTCGGCCATTCGTTCGGAGGACTCGTCATGCGGCAGCTTGCGTCACGGCACCCTGACGAGGTGGCGGGACTGGTGCTCATCGAGCCGGCGATACCCGAGGAATGGGTGACACCGGGAGACGAGCAGCGCGCCCTCATTGCGCGCGGCGAGCGGCTCTGCACCTACGGCGCAGCCGCCGCGAAACACGGCGTTGCGCACGCGGTGGCGGCACTCGTCGGGCTGGGCGCGCTCGGTCCGGCGCGCGCCCTGGTCCGCCTGATCAGCCGCGGCGGGCTGCGCCGCGAGGATGAAGGTATCCTGGCGCCGATCTGGAAGCTCCCGCCGGAGGCGCGCGGCGTGCTCAGGCAGGCGTGGACGCAGCCGAAGTTCTTCGAGGCGCTCGGCAGCCAGATCAGCACGATCTGCGAGAGCGCCGTCGATATGATGCACGCCGCGCACGATTACGGGGATCTGCCGCTCGCCGTCATCTCTGCGGCGACATCGAAGCCTCGCCGCCTCGAGGCCGATGCGCAACTGGCACGCATGTCGACGCGGGGCCGCCATGTGCTGGCGCAGAACAGCGGCCACTGGGTGCCGCTGGACAACCCTCGGGCGGTGATTGATGCGATCGCCGCGGTTGTGATGGAAGCGCGCGAACGATCACGCTGACGGGCCGGCTACAGCCGGCCCCCACGCCCGTCTGAGTACGTAGGGGCCGGCTTCAGCCGGCCCGACGTCGGTCATCACAAGCCACGGGCCGCGGAGGCGCGGCGGCGCGGAGGTCATTGTCGGCCTGATGCCCTCCGCGTTTCCGCGTCTCCGCGGCTGCGTGTCTGTGAAAGTCATCAAGTGGTCATGAGAGGCAGGAGCTCGCGGATGTTCGACAGCTCCTCCAGCGTGTTCACGCGCCGGATGAGCGCTTCCGTCCGTTCAGCTCCAATCACCGGCGCCATCAGTCCCCGCACCTTGGCGCTGACGCCCTCGGTGTCGAGCGGGTTCTCCTTGGTGCCAGGCGCATGCCGCGTGAAGTGGCTGACCTTCCGCCCGTCGCGGAGCGTGACTTCGACGAAGCCGCTGCGCGGCGCGTCGGGAACCATGAGCGCCCGATCGCCCACCAGCTGCACGCGATCCCGTACCGCGCGCACCTGCGCGTCCAGCATGCGCTCGCGGGAGTGGCTCATTTCGAACGACACCGCACCGTCGATGAGCGCCACCGCCACGAGGTGCTGGCAATTGACATCCGGCATCGCGCTGTTGTCGACGATGCGGGCGCCATCTTCGGGAAGCCGGACGAGGATGCGATCCACATTGTTCTGGGTCAGCGCGTGCTGGCGGCGCAGGGTGAGCAGGGCGTCGAGCGGAGCCTGGATGGGATAGCCGACGGAAAATGTCTTGATCGCGGTCTCCGTGACGAAGAAGCGACTCCCGAGGGCGGCCACCATCTCCTCTGCCCGGGGTTCCGTTGACATGGCCACGAGCATGTTGTGCTCGCCATCGAGCACGTCCTTCACGCCCGTGAACCCCGCCTGCACCATGAGCGCCGCCGTCACGCCGTTGCGCGCGCCCATCCCTGAAAAGTCGAACGCCTTCTCCACGTGGTCTTCATCGCCCACCCAGCTCCACAGGCCGGAGACCTGCTGGGCGGCGTACGACAGTGCGTAGCGCATGCCGGTCTCGTCCAGCCGCGCCAGCGACGCGGCCGCGCCGACGCTGCCGAAGGTGGAGCTGGTGCCCTCGGCGCTCCGATGCGTGCCGCGCACGTGATCCGGCCCGAGCGCCATGAGGAATCGGCAACAGAGGTCGTAGCCGAGCGCGACCGCCCTGATCACTTCGACACCGGACCGCCCCTCACGCTCGCCGATCGCCAGCGCGGCGGGGACCACGGCGCATCCGGGGTGCGCCTTGGTGACCGGCTCGAAATCATCGGTCTCGTCGGCATGACCGAACATGCCGTTGGCCAGTGCGGCGTTGATCGCCGATGTTCTGATGTCGGTCGTCAGGACCGACGCCTCGGCGACGCCGCCCTGGCTGCGCACGAACTTGATGGCCATCTCGCCCGGCTTGAGATGCGCGCCGGAGATCATCGCGCCGAGCGTGTCGAGAATGCGATGCTTGGCCTCGCGCAGCACGAGCGGTGGCAGGCTGCGATCCCGCGCTTCCACCATGTAGCGCGCGAGGCGGCCGGTGAAATCGGTCGTCGCCTTGAACGACCCGCGCTGAGCGGCCGCGGGGATGGCGGGGAACGCGGCGGCGGCGACCAATCCACCGGCGCCCTGCAGCATGCGGCGCCTCGTCAGGTCTCTCACGGGGACCTCCTGATTAGATAAGCGGCTTCATCTCCCAGTCGGGGTCCTGGATCAGCGCGCCATACTCCTGTGCCGTGATGGATCGGTTGGCGAACTGACAGGACACGACGAACAGGTTCCGTCCCTCGTTCCAGTCGGCTCGCACGACCTTGGACGCGAACGCTCCGCCGGTGCGCGTCGAGAGCGACAGCGTCTCGCCCGGTTTTGGAATGCTGGGCACCGTGATCATCTTCTTGAACCGCACCGCGCTGTGATCGATGGGATAGCCATTCTCATCCAAGGCGCGGACCTTCATGTTCGGCACCCGCAGGCTGACCTCGACCTCCATTGGCATGGGGAGATTCTAGAAGGCACAAGGCTCAAGGCACAAGGCGTTCCCCCTGCGCCACGCGGGCACGATGACGCGCCTCGTCAAGAACCTGGGTGACCTGCTGCGTCAGTGCGGGCGCGACGTGCAGGCACGCATGCCGTGGCACCTGCTGCTGGTACACGACGATTACGGCAACCCGTCTCTCCGGCGCTCTACGGCTTGCTCACATCCACGATCGGCTTGCGTCCAAAGCCGAGGTTCACCCCAATGAGCGAGACGAGCGTCCGCCGGTCGGACTGATCGCCGAAGCCCTTGCCGAAGCTGCCGTAGAGCATGATGTCGTCATTGAGCCGGTATTCGACCATCGCCACGGTGCGGGTCGACGCCTCGTCGCCGGAGATCGAGGTTCCACCGCGCCGCAACGCTTCCAGTGACAACGCGAGCTCGGAGCTCAGTTGCCACAGGAGCCTGCCCCCCACGTCCCACGTCCGGTCGTCGGCAGCGCCGCGCCGATCCGCCAGGTATCTGACCGCGGCCATCACGTCGACCGTCGAGGCGCAGCCGGCAGTGCCCTCCCCGCGGCACGCGAGAAAACGATACGCCGGTGTGATCCAGATTCCCGACTGCGACAGCTCGCGCTCCTCGAAGCGATCGCCCGGGAAATCCCAGACGAGCGCACCGGCGACGGCGAGCTGAAAGCCGACGCGATTCCGGTCGAGATCCGCGACGCGCTTTGCCGTCTCGGCGGCCTGGCGCCGGAGGTCGGCGGTCTGCTGGAGAGCCTTCGCTTCAGCAGCGGCGACCTCCTGATCCAGCTGGTCGGCCTCGGCGATGCGGCCCGCGCGCCGCGCGTCGAACGCACGCTGCCGCAGGGCGGGAATGGCGTCGGAGGCCTCGGCGATGCGCGTATCGACGCCGATGAGCTCCTCGTGCGCCGCGGCGAGCTGCGGATGCGCGCCACCGGCCCGCAGCAGCGTCCTGAAGCCCGTGCCGACACGCGTGCCGGCGACCGCCCCAGCGCGCAGCGGCGTGGTCGCCACCGACACGGCAAACGTCTGCGCGATCGTCTGAAGCACGTCCGCGTTGTAGTAGTCGTCGAAGCTGAGATCCGGATGATACGTCGTCCAGTAGGGCGAGATCTCGAGGGCGTAGTTCCTGGGCAGGCCTTCGCCGTCCCGCACGGCGGAGATCAGGTTCATCGTCAGCGCCCTGGGCGTCTGCGGACGCTCGATCGAGGCGGGCGTGGTGCCGAGCAGCGCGAACACGGGAGACACCGGCGCGCGAAGGTCGTCGGGTGTGACGCGTGGCTCGCCGG
This sequence comes from Vicinamibacterales bacterium, assembly GCA_036521515.1. Classification (GTDB taxonomy): domain Bacteria; phylum Acidobacteriota; class Vicinamibacteria; order Vicinamibacterales; family UBA2999; genus Gp6-AA40. The sequence goes on along the minus strand of DATDHP010000007.1, from coordinate 6,867 downwards.
GAGCGGGCGCCGCCGCCGGCTTCTGCGCGTTGGCCGTCCCCGCGAACATCATCCACGACGTCAGCGCGAGGACCGCGCACGTCAGGTTGCGAACGGGCACCTTCACAGCAGCGCGAAGACCGCGACAAAGTCGAGCGGCTGGTTGTCCACGCCGACCTCTCCTCTCGACACCTGCTCCATCGCTGATGTCCCGCCCGTGAGCTGGTACGTGACGCTCATCTTGTTGGTCTGGCTGTTGACATCGTTGACGATGGTTCGCACTTCGAGGAGCTTGTCGCGGATTTCGGAGCCCTCGCCGACACGGAGATCGATCGGCGCCGGTGAGCGGCTGATCTTCACGCCGCCAAGAAAGACGCTGACCAGGCCGGTCTGTCCCTCGCCGATACTCACCGCCAGGCGAACTTCCCCATCGGCCACGCGGTACTCGTCCTTCAGTTCGACTGCCACCTGTCTCCTCCTCGCACGACCACGACGCATCGAATGCCCGCTGTGAACGTATCGAAGCGCCGCCTCGAACCGCCGAGTGGATCGGCGGATCTTCGCTGCTGGATGCGCGGCCGCCACGGCGGCCGCGCCTGAGACAGCTCCTGAGGCGAACTTCAGAAACGTGCTTCATCTGTCACGACCCGGGCCTTGGGAGATGTCTGGCAGCCAGGGAATTCTGGGCCGTTCGTGTGCGCGCGCGCAACGTGGCGGGCTTTCCCCTGACAAAGTTTTCAGGCATTCTTCAGGATCGTCCGGGCTCCAAACTCGTTACACTGACGCCGGATCCCGGGTTTCTCAACGGAGGTTGTACAGATGCGGATTCGTCGCGCGCTCGTCCCACCCCTCGTGGCGGTCGCCGTCGCCGTGCTGGTCCTTGCCGGAGTCGCGGCTGGGCAGGCGCAGCGCCGCGGCGGCGCGGCCCCGCCGGCAGGTCGGGGTGGCACCCAGGCGCCCCAGGTGCACGCCAACTTGAACCAGGTGATGCGAGGCATCCTGTTCATCAACGCGAACATCATCTTCGCGGCGCAGACCACGAACCCGGCGACGATCAAGCCCGCCAAAGACGCGGCGACTGCGACCGATTCGCTGCAGAGCATTTATGGCGGCTGGACGGCCATCGAGAACGCCGGTCTCGCGATAGCCGAAGCCGCGAACCTGCTCATCATCCCCGGACGCATGTGCTCCAGCGGCAAACCGGTACCGCTCCAGAACGCCGACTGGCCCAAGTTCGTGCAGGGTCTTCGGGAGGCCGGGATGACCACGGTCAAGGCGGCGCGGGCGAAGAGCGAGGATGCCATCCTCGAAGCGGCCGAGGCGGTCGTGACGGCCTGCGCCAACTGCCACGAGGTCTATCGCGACAAGACTCCCCAGCAGGGAGGCGACGCCAACCGCTGCGTTCAGTAAGCTCGTGTGGTGTCACAGTAATTCGCGGCATATGTCGATGGCCACGAACCACAGAGACACTGAGACACAGAGAACCATTTTCGTTAGCGTTTCTGTCCTCTGTGCCTCTGAGCCTCCGTGGTTCGTCTTCTCCGCGACTTATTTCGCGAACCATTGTGACGAGAAGATGTCTAGCGCGGCGCGAAGATCGACTTCGCGATCATCGCGTGGATGCCTTTCGTCCCGTCAACGAGCTGCGTCACGCGCAGGTCGGCCGCCAGCGAGCACAGCATGTAAGCCTCGTCGCGGGACAGTCCTTTTTCCGCGACGAGGAAGTCGATCATCTCGCGCGTCGCCAGGCGCGCGGCCTCATCGAGATCCACGTGCAGCCCCATGGCAATGAAGTGGGTCGGCGTCTCCGCGCGCGGCCACCCGAGGCGCATCTGCTTGCGCACGCTGACCTGCACTGTGCCGCGCAGCGACGTCTCGAGCGCGGTCAGCGACACTTCCCCATCGCCCTGCATGGCATGCCCGTCGCCGAATGACAGCAACGCACCCGGCACGTGTACGGGGATATAGAGGGTGGAACCGGCGACGAGCTCCTTGTTGTCCAGGTTCCCGGCGTGGTGACCGGGGGGTCCACTCGACACGCGTCCGACCAGCGGGCTGGGCGCGACGCCAATCGACCCGAAGAAGGGCGCCAGCCTCAGGGTGACGCCCGGCGCGAAGGCGGCCGTTCCCGCGCCCACATCGAAGCGCACCAGCTTGAAGCGCGTGTACGGAAAGTCGGTGGGCAGCGTCCCGTTGTCGGGTATGAAGCCGGTCACGCCGTACGGATGGAGGAACTCGACGCCGAGGATCTTCACTTCGAGCACGTCGCCGGGCTCGGCTCCGTCGACCCAGACAGGGCCCGTCATGGGGTGCGCGCCGGGACCACGCTCGGTGACGGTGCGCTCGACCGCCTTCAGCGACTCCGGGATCTCATCCTCGGTGACACCAGCCGCGCGCATGCGCGGCAGCCCGCGCGCGACCATCGTCTCCACGCGAATCATGTCGCCAGAGGCCACGCGGAGGACCGGCTTCACCGCGGCATCGTAGTAGCCCCAATGAACGTTCTGGGGCGTGAGCTTCAGCTCATGGACCGGTGGCGACTGCGGGAACGCGGCGCCAGCGCCGGCAACGAGCGCACCGGCGAGGGTGATCATCAGTTTCTTCATGGCGCGCGGATGGTAGCACGGCCATTCGGCATTCGTGATTCGTGATTCATAATCACGGAATCAATCGCGAATCAATTACGAATCAATCACGAATCACGAATCATGAATCACAAATGAACGAGCGGCTGTCGATGCTCAGGTCGTACACACCTGCAGACCTCCTGACGCTCGCCAATGCCAGTTGCGGCACGCTGTCGATTTTTTTCTGCCTGAGCTACATTGCCGACGACCGTTCACCGTGGCTGTGGGCCGCGTTCGTCCTGCCGGTGTTCGCCCTCGTGTTCGATGCGCTCGACGGGTACGTGGCGCGGCTCGATCCGCGGCGCCAGTCGTGGCTCGGCGCCGATCTGGATTCGCTCGCCGACATCGTGTCGTTCGGCGTCGCGCCCGCGGTGCTGGGGTACACGCTGGGGCTGCGCGGCCTGTGGGACGTGGTGGTGCTCACGTTGTTCGTGTGCTCCGGCATCAGCCGTCTCGCACGCTTCAACGTGACGTCGGCATCCCTCACGAACGAGGAAACCGGGAAGGTGCGCTACTTCGAAGGGACCCCGATACCCACGAGCATCGTTCTGGTGATCGCCCTCGCCGTGCTGTACCAGCTCGGGCTGACCGGTCAAGGCTTCTGGCCCGGAGAATGGGCGCTGTTCGGCCGCACGTTCCACCCGTTCTCGGTGATCTTCCTGGTGAGCGGCAGCCTCATGATCAGCACCATCAAGGTGCCGAAGCCGTAGGGATCGGGTTCGGGATTCGGGATTCGCGGGGGACTATGAGGCGCGCCGCGTAAACGGCACGAACTGGACGGCTATCGTGCGGCGCTGGATCACGCCGCGGTCGGTCCTCTCGGCAATCGTGATCCACTGCGTCCGACCCTGAGACCCGACAGGAGCCACCAGCACGCCGCCCGGCGCAAGCTGGTCGAGCAGCGGCTGCGGAATCGCCTGGACAGCGGCGGTCACGATGATCCGATCGAACGGCGCGTGCTCCGGCCAGCCCGCGTAGCCGTCTCCGTCGCGGACCTGCACGTGCGCATAGCCCAGTTGCTTCAGCGTCGCGCTCGCGCGCGCCGCCAGCTCGGGGATGATCTCGATCGAAAAGACCTCGCGCGCCAGCTCGCCCAGGATGGCGGCCTGATACCCGGATCCGGTGCCGATCTCGAGCACGCGATGGTTCGGCCCGACCGCCAGCATCTCCGTCATGTAGGCCACGACATAGGGCTGGGAGATCGTCTGGCCGCGTCCGATGGGCAACGGGCGGTCGTCATAGGCGCGGGCCGCCTGATCGGGCGGGACGAACCGGTCGCGCGGCACGCTGCCCATGGCGTCCAGCACACGCGGATCGTTCACCCCACGCCGTGCAATCTGCTCCTCGACCATGCGGGTCCGGCGGGGGTCAGGCCCCGTCGTGGGACCAGACCCCCTGGTGGGGTCAGACCCTTTCGACGCATGCTGATCGATGAAACGTACGATCGCCTCGACCATCTCGTCCCCGGCCAGCAGCGCGTGGTCGTTGTGATCGGCGCCCGCAATCACCACGAGCTCCTTGGGATCCAGGGCCGCATCGAACAGGCGCCGGCTCTGTTCGATCGGCACAATCCGGTCGCGATCGCCGGCGATGACGAGCAGCGGCGAATCGATGATACGAACCCGATCGATCGACGGAAAGCGATCCCGCAACAGCAGGCGGACAGGCAGGAACGGGTAATGATGCTGTCCGACCTCGGTCAACGACGTGAATGGCGATCGCAGGATCAGCGCGGCCGGCGCATGCTCGGACGCGAGACCGACGGCGACGGCTGCGCCGAGAGACTCGCCGAAATACACGAACCTCGATGCATCGACATCAGGACGGCCTGCAGCGTAGGCATAGACGGCCCGGCCGTCTTCGGTCAGACCGCGCTCGCTCGGCGCGCCCGGGTTGCCGCCATAGCCGCGGTAGTCCATGAGCAGCACCTGGAGACCGTGCTTCCGCAGCGCGTCGGCGAGCTCGACACGGTGCGCCCGGTTCCCCGCGTTGCCGTTGAACACGATGACCGTTGCGGGCGGAACGGATCCCGGCGCCGGCAGGAACCAGCCACTCAGCTCGATGCCGTCAGCCGTGGCAAAGCGTACGAGCTCGAAACGGGCAAGCCCGCCTTCGCCGGGCGCCGGCACGTCGCCCATCGGGAAATAGATCATCCGGCGCTGCAGGCTCCAGATGAGCGCCAGCACGATGACCAGCAGCGCGACGAACGCAGCCGCACTTCTCATCTCGATGCACTCTACGCCCCCACCCGGTAGAAATGGAATACTCTGTAGAACAAACGCCCGAGAAACGTGTCTGGAAGAGTCCGACGCCGTGCGTTTGTTCTCCAGGAGGTCCCCGTCATGCGTTCACGTGTGTGCAAGGCCGGAGGCATGCGTCTGGTGTCACGCCGGAGCGTGATCAGGACGCTCGGCGTCGCGGCCGGCGCGGCCTTCGTCGCGCCCGAGCTCGGCGCCCGGCAAGGGCAGCCGCCGGGACCCCCGTCCACCGTGACCATTCCACCACGCGACTTCGGCCCGAACGGCGCGCCCACCACCTACTTCAGGGACCCGGACGTGCTCACCGTCGACCCCTCGTTCGACGGCCTCGTTCAGCCCAACAGCGCGATTACACGCCTGTGGACGGGAGGACTCTGGCTGGAAGGACCGGCCTGGAGCGGGGTCGGCAACTACCTGGTGTTCAGCGACATCCCGAACAATGTCCAGATGCGCTGGATCGAAGACGACGGCCGCGTGACCGTGTTTCGCAAGCCGTCCAACAACACCAACGGCAACTCGTTCGACTACCAGGGGCGCCAGTTGTCCTGCGAGCACCTGATGCGGCGCGTCGTCAGGTACGAGCACGACGGGTCGGCGACGGTGATCGCCGACTCGTACGGCGGCAAGCGGCTCAACTCGCCGAATGACGTCGTGGCGCATCCCGACGGCAGCTGCTGGTTCACCGATCCGCCATATGGTGGACAGATGTACGAAGGACAACCCGACGTCGCCGGCGGGCCGTCGAATCGCGACGGCCGCCTCAATCCACGTCGCGGGCAGCCGGCCGGGCTCGGCAACTTCCGCCGCGAACTGCCGCACGGTGTGTATCGCGTGGATCCCAGCGGCAAGGTCGACCTCGTCGCCGGCGAGGACCAGGTCTCCAATCCGAACGGGCTGGCGTTTTCGCCGGACCAGAAACGGCTGTACGTTGCCAGCACGGGCCGGGGGCCGGGAGACACGGGGCCTGGCGGACGCGGCGAAATGTACGCGTTCGACGTGGCCAACAACCGGTTGACGAACCGCCGTTTGTTCAGCGACTTCATGATCGACGGTGTCAAGTGCGGTCCCGACGGCGTCCGGGTCGATGTCAACGGCAACGTGTGGAGCGCCAGCAATGCCGGCCGCGCGGTCGGCTATAGCGGCGTCACGGTCTGGAACCCCGACGGCAGGCTGATCGGACGGATCCGGCTTCCAGAGATATGCGGCAACGTCGCGTTCGGCGGTCCCAAGGGCAACCGACTGTTCATGGTCGCGAGCCAATCGCTGTACGCTGTGTACGTCAACACGCAGGGCGCGGGTCCTGTGTGAGGCGAATTAGTGACACCTGTCGTTCACACTTCTGGGTTCTCACTTCTCGGTTCGTGTTCAGGTTCAGTTCTCGGTTCTCTGTTAGGAGTTCGGCGTTCGGCGTTCGGGGTTCGGCGTTCGGCGTTCGGGGTTCGGGGTTCGGGGTTCACGCCGCGCTGTCGGAACCGCGAACTGCGAACTCGGAACTGAACGTTGAACCTGAACGCGAACCAAGAAGCGGCAACCAGGAAGCGTGAACGACAGGATCGCTACGACGGCTTATAGGCCATCGCGGCGATCCGGGCGCGGGCACACTCGGTCATGACGTCGATGTAGCGGGCGAAGCGCTCCTCGCCGTAGACGAACGGATTCGGGCCGGACGGATTCTTGCGAATCGTCTCCATCCACCCGATCTCGTCCCCGAACAAACCAGGGTGGCCGTTGAGCAGCAACGCCGCCTTCTCGCGCTTCGCAGTGGCGAGCGCCTTCTCGAACGCCGCGAGCGACGCCGGGTTTGGGGTCTGGTTCGCGCCAGAGAGCAACATGGCCGTGTGGGTGCGCCCCTTCTCCTTCACCGGAAACAGGAGTCCGATCGACCCTTCCGTGTGACCCGGCTGGGCCATGATCGTCACGGTCGTGTCTCCGACCGTGACCTTCTGACCGTCGGTCAGGATCCGGTCGCGCTTCGGGCGCGGGCGGGCCGCCTGCTGAGCGTT
>DATDHP010000006.1:0-3918 GCA_036521515.1 Vicinamibacterales bacterium | reverse complement strand
GTGTCCGAGGGCGGCAAGCTGCACATGGAGCTGCGCATGAAGCGGGGCCGCGGCTATGTGTCGGCCGACAAGAACTTCGACGAGGACCTCGGCATCGGCTGGATTCCGGTCGACTCGGTCCACTCGCCCGTCAAGAAGGTGAACTACCTCGTCGAGGCGGCGCGCCTTGGCCAGACTACCGACTACGACAAGCTGACGATCGACGTCTGGACGAACGGGTCGGTGACGGCGCGCGACGCCGTGTCGCTTGCCGCGAAGCTGATCCGCGATCACCTGAACATCTTCATCAACCTCGAGGACGCGAGTGACCAGACGCAGGAAGGGCAGGCCGAGACGCCGCGTGCCGGCGCCCTCAACGAGAACCTGGACAAGAGCGTCGAGGAGCTGGAGCTCTCCGTGCGGTCCTACAACTGCCTCAAGAACGCCAACATCCGGACGATCCGCGAGCTGGTGGGCAAGACCGAGGCCGAGATGCTCAAGACAAAGAACTTCGGCCGGAAGTCGCTGAACGAGATCAAGGAGATCCTGGCCAGCATGGGCCTGAGCCTCGGCATGCGGCTCGACCAGCCGGCCTCGGCGCACCAGGACTAGCCGGGCTTCGGGCTTCGGACTCCGGGCTTCGCAGATCCCGGAGCCTGGAGCCCGCAGCCCGGAGCCAATAGGGAACATCAATGAGACACAACGTTGCACACCGGAAACTGGGTCGGGTCACGGAACATCGGCTCGCGCTGCTGCGCAACCAGGCCATGGCGCTGCTCCGCCACGAGCGCATCGAGACAACAGTGCCGAAGGCGAAGGAGCTTCGGCCATTCGTGGAGCGCCTGATCACGATCGCCAAGCGCGGCGTTGCGGCGGGCGAGGGCAACGGCAAGGCGCTGCACGCGCGGCGGCTGGTGCTCGCCGAGCTCCCCGACAAGGCGGTGGTCGGCAAGCTCTTCGAGACGATCGCCCCGCGGTTTGCGGAGCGGCCGGGCGGCTACACACGCATCCTGCGGGTTGGCTTCCGGCGCGGTGACGCCGCCGAGGTGGCGCAGATGGAGTTGGTCGGCAGCGAGTACAACCCCAGGGCGGCGGAGGAAGAGGCCGAGAAGAAGGAAGCCGCGAAGCCGAAGAGCAAAGGCGTCGGCGATCGGCTGAGGGCCGCCGCCTCCCGCGTGCGCGGCGCCAAGGGCGACCAGGGCGGATCGAAGGCGCAGGCCGGCGGCCAGACGAAGGGGGCGGCCCGCAAGTCGACGACGCCGCGGAAAGCGGGCGGATCTTAGGGCGGGCTGCGGGCTGCGGACTCCGGGCAAAAATAAAGGCGCTGCGGATTTTCTCGCAGCGCCTTTGTCGCGTACCCGAAGCCCCGAAGTCCGGAGCCCGTTCTAAACCTCCTCAGCCACTTCCTGCCCGCGTGCCGCCTTCGCGGCGGTAATGATCTTCCCCTGCAACTGCTGCGGGACTTCCTCGTAGTGGGAGTACTCCATGTGATATGAGCCGCGGCCGCCGGTAGCCGACGTCAGGTGCTGTTCGTAGGTCAGCATCTCCGCCATTGGCACCTGCGCGCGGATGACGGTCATCGTGCCGCGCGTGTCCATGCCGGCAATGCGGCCGCGCCGGCCGTTCAGGTCACCCATCAGGTCCCCGGCGAAATCGCTCGGCGTGTACACCTCGACCTGCATGATGGGCTCGAGGATCGTGGGGCGCGCCCGCGACATCGCGTCCTTGAACGCGAGCGATCCCGCCAGCTTGAACGACAGCTCGTTCGAGTCCACCTGGTGGTACGAGCCGTCGAAGACCGTCGCCTTGAAGTCCACCATCGGGTAGCCGGCCAGGTAGCCGCGCATGCGGGCGTCCTGGATCCCCTTCTCGACGGCCGGCACGAACTGCCGTGGGATCGCTCCGCCGAAGATGTCGTCCTCGAACTGGAAGTCGCTGCCGCGCGGCAGCGGCTCCACGCGAATCTTGCAGTCGCCGAACTGGCCGTGGCCGCCCGTCTGCTTCTTGTGGCGCCCGTGGGCCTCGGTCGCGATCGTGATGGTCTCCCGGTACGGGATCCGCGGCGGCTTGAGGTTGACCTCCACGCCGAAGCGGCGTTTCAGCTTCGCCACGGTCACCTCGATGTGCAGCTGCCCCTGTCCTGCAAGGAGCAGTTCGTGGGTCTGCGGGTCGCGCGCATAACTGATGGTCGGATCCTCTTCCTTCAGACGCTGCATGGCCGAGCTGATCTTGTCCTCGTCGCCGCGGCTCTTCGGCTCGATGGCGTACGACAGCACCGGATCGGGAAAGGTGATGTCGGCAAACTTCGCCTTCGTGGTCTTGTCCGCCAGCACATCGTTGGTGTGGGTGTCCTTGAGCTTGGCCACCGCCCCGAGATCGCCCGCCCTCAGTTCCGGCACGTGCACCTGCGTCTTTCCCTGCAGTGCCAGCAGGTGACCGAGGCGCTCCGATCCGTCGTTGGTCAGGTTGTGGACGGTGGCGTCGGACTTCAGCGTGCCGGCGACGACGCGGAGCATGGTGATGCGGCCGGCGAACGGGTCGGCGATCGTCTTCCACACGAACGCGGTGTAGGGCGCAGCCGGGTCGGCTTTGATGCCGGTCGGCGACCCGTCCTCGGACAACGCGGGGAACTCGCGGTCCGCTGGTGACGGCACGTAGCTGACGATGGCATTGAGCAGCGGCTGGATGCCGATGCAGTGAAGCCCCGAGGTGCAGACGAGCGGAAAGATCTTGCCGGCCCTCGTCGCGCCGCGCAGGCCGATTTCCAGCTGCTCCTGCGTGAGCGTGCCCTCCGAGAAGAACGCTTCCATCAGCGCCTCGTCGGCCTCGGCCACCATTTCGATCAGCTGCTCGCGGGCATGCGCCGCCGCGTCCGCGAGGGCGGCTGGAATCTCGCCCTCCGTCGTCTTGCCGCTGCCGTCGGTCGCGAAGGTGATCGCCTTGATGCGCACCAGATCGATGACGCCTTTGAAGTCGTGCTCCTCGCCCATTGGCAGCTGGATCGGTACGATCTCGCGGGCGCAGTCGCGATGCAGCGACTCGAGGGAGCGCTCGAGGCTGGCGCGCTCGCGCTCGAGGCGGTTGAGCGCGATGATGCGCGGAGTATTGAGCGCGGCGGCTTCCTCCCAGAGCTTCTCGGTCTGGACCTCGACACCGGCGACGGCATCGACGACCAGCACGGCGCCCTCGGCCACGCGGAGCGCGGCGCGGGCGTCGGTGAGGAAGTTGGCCATGCCCGGAGTGTCGATGAGGTTGATCTTCGTGTTCTGCCACTCGGCGTGGGCGAGGCTGGAAGAGAGCGTGTGCTTGCGGGCAACTTCTTCGTCGTCGAAATCGGTGGTGGTGGAGCCGTCATCGACCCGGCCCAGCCGGTTGACGGCACCGGCGGCGAAGAGCATCGCGGAGGTGAGCTGGGTCTTGCCGCACCCGCCGTGCCCGACCAGGGCGACGTTGCGGATGCCGGCGGCGTCGTACACCTTCATAGGGGTATCCTCCTGCTCCGCGAAGCTCCAGCGAAGCGGCGACCAGGACAGCGACCCCGCCAGGCAACGCCTGCGCGCGGCGGGGGCGGCCAAGACGTGGGAAGCGGATCATAGTCACGGCCGCGTAAACGCCGCAAGCCATGGGTGATCTGTACATTTCTGTTGGTTTAGATCCATACGTGGACAAATTTGTATTATACGTGCACCGCGCCGCCACTCTCGTCGGAACCGAGGGCCTGCGACGTTTCGATTCCACCTACACTGTTGTTGTCTCGTTTGGTCGATACTGCAAATTTGTATGATTATCAGCTTTCCCGCGAGACCAGCAATCTCTGCGAAATTCCGAACAAAACCGCCATGTTTTCCGCCTTTTGCGCCGCAGCGAACAGTGGCGCTCATCTTGCTCGTGCGGCGTGCAACGCGCCCGGCGATCGCGGCGCGCTCCAGCGTAGACCAA
>DATDHP010000005.1:0-6024 GCA_036521515.1 Vicinamibacterales bacterium | reverse complement strand
ACGACTTCCACGATGACGGCGCGTGCGGTATCGGGCGCGAGCCGCTCGAGCACCCGCCTGGCCACCTCGTCAATCATCGCGTCGGTGATGACCGGCGCCTCGGGCCCCGTGGTCAGGCGGACGGCCTTCGCTCCCGGCTCGCCCTGCTCCAGCGCCAGCAAGGCCGTGAATGCATCGGCAATCAGCGTGCGTCCGCGCGAAGGCGGAAGGGCGGAAGCCAGAGCGACGGAGCCGGAAGCCACAGCGGGCGCCAGCGTCGGGGAGGTGTCGGGCGGTTCAACCGGAGGCGCGGCGATGAGCGTTGGCAACGGGGTCAGCGCAACTGGCGGCTTGTTGAGCGGCAGGTCGATTGGCGGAACTGCTTTCGGAGGCACCGGCTGCCCCGAGGCCGACGCGTCAGGCGCTGCAGCGTCGCGTGACAGGACCGTCTCGATGGTCGGGACGCCGCCAGAATCGGAATCGCCGGCATCGACCGTGATCGACGCCGCCTTGCTCCCTCTCGACGCGAACGACGCATCGAGGCGTTCGAGGTAATCGTCCAGCGGCGATTCCTCGACCGGCTGGGCGCCCGCGACGCGAGGCTCCGGACCAGGCACGCGGGTCAGTGTTTCCACCGGCCGGGCTACCGTGGTCGCCGCCGCCCGGGTAGGGCTGCCCCCAGCCGCATTGAGCAGCTCCCGCACGCGCGAGATGACGTGCTGCGGCTCGAACGGCTTCACGAGCACGCCATCGCAGCCCACTTCCTCGGCCTTCGCGTCGTCCACCGGCTCGAACGCGCCAGCGAGGAGGAGCACAGGGATGTGCTTGAAGTCGGGGTGCCCTTTGACGAACGCGGCCACCTCGTAGCCGCTTCGCTTCGGCATCCCGATGTCGGCGAGGACGATGTCCGGACGCTCGGCGGGAATGCGTGCGATCGCCTGTTCGCCGTCACCGACGGCGATGACCTGCACGTCCTCGCCAGCGAAGGTGAGCTCGATGACCCGCTGAATCGTGACGCTGTCGTCGGCCAGCAGCAGCTTGTGCACAAGACATCTCCTAAGGCCTGAGTCCCGACAGGTGATGCAAGTTTCTGACGGCGCGCCTTAGGAGAGCCTTAGGAGCTGTCTTAGGCGCGGCCGCCACGGCGGCCGCGCATCTAGTAGCGAAGGTCCGCCGATCCACTCGTCGGCCCGAGGCGGAGCTTCGCTACAGCTCCACGCGTGAACGCGCGTTCCTGTCGATGAAGTCGACGATCTCCTGCATCGGCGTGCCGGGGAGGAAGATGCCGCGGATGCCGATCTGGTTCAGCTTGGGGATGTCGACGTCGGGGATGATGCCGCCAACGACCACCAGTACGTCCTTCAGCCCCTTGTCCGCCAGCAATTCCATGATCCGGGGACAGATGTGCATGTGGGCGCCGGACAGGATCGAGAGCCCGATCACATCGGCGTCCTCCTGAAGCGCGGCGGCCACGATCTGCTCCGGCGTCTGCCGCAGGCCGGTATAAATCACCTCCATGCCCGCATCGCGCAGCGCCCTGGCGATGACCTTGGCACCGCGGTCGTGGCCGTCGAGACCGGGCTTGGCGATGACGACACGAATTCTTTGACTCATATGATCCTGGGCCGGCTGAAGCCGGCCCTTACGAGCGTCAACGCCCTGCCGGCTGCCAGCTGCCGGCTGCCCGCTAGATTATCGGAACTTCCTCGTACTCGCCCCACACGTCCCGCAGGGCATCGCACATCTCGCCAATCGTAGCGTAAGCCCGCACGGCCTCGAGCAGCAGGGGCATCGTGTTCGCCGAACCCCGCGCACCCTGTCTCAGCGCTTCCAGCGCGCGGGCAAGCCTGGCATTGCCGCGCCGGCGCTTGAGGTCGTCCAGCCTGGCGAGCTGCCGCTCGGCGGCGGACTCATCGATGTAGAGGATGCCGATCGGCGCCTCGTCAGGCGCCACGAAGTCGTTGACGCCGACAATGATCTTTTCCCGCTGCTCGAGCGCCTGGTGGAAGCGATACGCGCTCTCGGCGATCTCCTTCTGGGGGTATCCGCGCTCGATGGCCTCGACCATACCGCCCATGCGGTCGATGGCCTCGAAGTACGCCAGCGCCTCCTCTTCCAGCTCGCGCGTCAGCTTCTCGATGAAATACGACCCGCCGAGCGGGTCCACCGTACCGCTCACGCCGGTCTCGTGCGCGATGATCTGCTGCGTGCGGAGCGCCAGCGTGGCCGCCTCGGCCGTGGGCAGCGCCAGCGCCTCGTCCAGCGAGTTGGTGTGCAGCGACTGCGTTCCGCCCAGCACTGCGGCAAGTCCCTGAAGCGCGGTGCGGACCACGTTGTTATACGGCTGCTGCGCCGTCAGCGACACGCCGGCCGTCTGCGTGTGAAAGCGGAGCTGCCACGACCGCGCGTGCGTCGCCTTGAAGCGATCGCGCATCACGCGTGCCCAGATCCGCCGCGCCGCGCGGTATTTCGCGATCTCCTCGAAGAAGTCGCTGTGCGAGTTGAAGAAGAACGAGATGCGTGGCGCGAACGTGTCGACATCGAGCCCGGCGTCCACGCCGTATTGCACGTACTCGATGCCGTCGCGAAGCGTGAACGCCAGCTCCTGCGCCGCGGTCGCGCCGGCCTCGCGGATGTGGTAGCCGCTCACCGAGATCGTGTTCCACTTCGGCACCTCGCGCGCGCAGAAGGTGAAGATGTCGGTGATGAGGCGCATCGAAGGACGCGGTGGATAAATGTATTCCTTCTGCGCGATGAACTCCTTGAGGATGTCGTTCTGGATCGTGCCGGACAGCGTCCGCCAGTCTGCCTGCCCTGAGCCGTGTCGACGGGCCCCCTGTTTCTCCGCCACCACCAGGTACATCGCGAAAATCATCGCAGCGGGCGAGTTGATCGTCATCGACGTGGTGATCGCGCCGAGGTCGATCCCGTCGAACAGCGTCTCCATGTCGGCGAGCGACGTCACGTTGACGCCGCACTTGCCCACCTCGCCGAGCGACAGCTCGTGATCGGGGTCGCGGCCCATCAGCGTGGGCAGGTCGAACGCGACGCTCAGGCCGGTGCCCCCCGCCTTCAGCAGCTGCTTGTACCGCTCGTTGGTCTCCTCGGGCGTCCCGAACCCGGCAAACTGCCGCATCGTCCAGAGCTTGCCGCGGTAGCCGGTGGGATGGATGCCCCGTGTGTACGGAAACCGGCCCGGATCCCCGAGATCGCGTGTGTAATCGATGTCGCGCACGTCGTCCGGCGTGTAGAGGCGCTTGATCTGTCGGCCCGAGATGGTTTCCGCCGCCTTCATGTGAACATTGTAGCTGGCAGCTGGCAGCCGGCAGCAGGCAGCCGGCAGTGTCCTTTCGTCGAAACGCCGGGGTGAATCCGCCGCGCATTCAACCGGCCGCGCACGCGACATTCACAGCCGGCTGCCGGCTGCCCGCTGCCGGCTTTAGAATGTTCGGATGGCCGAGTACGGCAGCACCTTCGAGGCGATGCTCCAGCAGTTCGACGGAGCGGCCCGCATCCTCAACCTCGATCCCGGCATCTGGAAGATCCTCACGCATCCCAAGCGGCAGATCATCGTCTCCTGTCCCGTGCAGATGGACAACGGCGAGATCGAGGTCTTCACCGGCTACCGGGTGCAATACAACGTCACGCTGGGCCCGGCGAAGGGCGGCATCCGCTATCACCCGGACGTGAACATCGACGAGGTCACCGCGCTCGCCGCGTGGATGACCTGGAAATGCGCCGTCGCGCACATCCCGTTCGGCGGCGGCAAGGGCGGCATCGTCTGCGACCCGACGAAGATGTCCCGCCGCGAGCTGGAGGCACTGACGCGCCGGTACGTCGCCGAGATCATCGATGCGATCGGGCCGGAGAAGGACGTGCCTGCGCCCGACGTGAACACCAACGAGCAGGTCATGGCGTGGGTGATGGACACTTACAGCATGCACGTCGGCCGAACCGAGAACGCGGTGGTCACGGGCAAGCCGGTCGAGCTCGGCGGCTCGCTCGGGCGGCGCGAGGCGACCGGCCGCGGCGTCATGATTGTCACTCGCGAGGGCGCGAAGCACCTTGGGCTCGACATCAAGGACGCGACGGTTGCCGTCCAGGGCTTCGGCAACGTCGGGTCGGTCTCTGCTTACCTGCTCGCCCGCATCGGCGCGAAGATCGTGGCGGTCACCGACTGGAAAGGCGGCGTCTACAACCCGAAAGGGCTCGACGTGGAGAAGCTCCTCGCGTACGTCAAAGAGACCAAGTCGGTGGACGGCTTTCGTGGCGGCGAACCGCTCGTCAACGACGACCTCTGGGGACTCGACGTGGACGTCCTCATTCCGGCGGCGCTCGAGAACCAGATCACGGAGGAGAACGCGCCGGGCATCAAGGCGAAGATCGTGACAGAAGGCGCCAACGGTCCGACAACGCCCGAGGCGCACAGGATCATGCACGAGCGTGGCATCTTCGTGATTCCGGACATCCTCGCGAACTCCGGGGGCGTGACCGTCTCCTACTTCGAGTGGGTCCAGGACCGGTACGGATACTTCTGGGAAGAAGAAGAAGTGAATACGCGCCTCGAGCAAAAGATGGTCGAGGCGTTCGACGATGTGCTGCAGACATCGTTGCGGCACAAGGTCGATCTCCGGACGGCCGCGTATATCGTCGCGATATCGCGCGTGGGAACTGTCACCGAGATGAGAGGCATGTACGCGTAGTGTGGAAGGATGGTGAACCGATGAAGCTGCCACCGTTCGCCGCTGTCGGATTGATCGTCGCTGTCTCGGCGTGCGGTACGACGCAACCTGAGGAAGCGTCAACGAGCGCCACCGCAGTCCGCGTCCTGAGCTCCAACGGCGTGAAGGGGATTCTCGACGACCTGCGGCCCCGGATCGAGAGCGCGATTGGCCATCCCTTGTCGATTGAATTCAGCACCTCGACGGCGCTCAAGGCGAAGATAGACGGGGGCGAGCCGTTCGACGTAGCGATCCTGGTCCCGGCACTTCTCCACGAGCTTGCCAGTCAAGGCCACCTCGTCGGCGACTCACACGTGAATATCGCCCGCACCGGGGTCGGCGTGGGCTCGCGTGAAGGAGCGCCCAGGGCCGATGTCAGCACGCCCGAAGCGCTCAAACGCACGCTGCTCAACGCGAAGTCGGTGGCATTCACGGCTGAGGGTCAGAGCCGGCCTTTCATCGAGGCGGCGTTCGAGAAGCTGGGCATCGTCGAGGCGATGCGGCCGAAAGTGATGTTGGTGGGCCCGGCGGGAGGACCGATCGCGGTCGCCAAGGGCGAGGCCGAACTGGTGATGACCCTGACGAGCGAGATCATTCCGGTTCCGGGCGTGCAGCTGCTGGGACCGCTTCCGGGAGAGCTTCAGCAGTACGTGTCGTTCGGAGCGGCGCGCAGCGCGCACGCGAAGGATCCCGAAGCCGCGGACGCGCTGCTCCGCGAGCTCAACGGACCGGTGGTCACGTCAGCACTCGAATCGCATGGGATGGAGTCGGTGGAATAAAAGGTAGGCCGACCCGAAGGTCGGCCTCTACTTGTACTTTGTAGCGGCGGACTGTACTTGTAGAGGCGGACCTTCAGGTCCGCCTTCGCAGGTCCGCCTTCGTCGACTTAACTCGTAATGCGGACCGCCACCAGCTCCTTCGTCTCGGTGGTCGCGCCCTTCACGCTGATCTCGACGAGGTACTCCCCCGCCGCGACGGAGTTGAGGCCCACGTCGATCTGGTGGCTCCCTCCCACCTTCGCTGGCGTGACGGGCAGGTCGGCCATCTTCTGCCCCGCGCGGTTCATCAGCACGGCGGACGGCGTCGCCCCTCCGTAGACATCGAACCGGATCAGCAGGCGGTCGGTTCTCGAGAATTCACGACCGGCCACTGGCACTGCGGCGGCATCGGTCGACACCACCTGGAGCTCCCGCGCGTTGCGCGCGCGGTGGACGCGGGGCGTGCTGATCACGCTCTCGGGGCTCGTGAAGTCCGGGATGGCGATCTTCCGGATCTCCTGGTCGAGCACTCCGCCCCCTCCGGCCCCCTCGACCGACATGCGCAG
>DATDHP010000004.1:0-2012 GCA_036521515.1 Vicinamibacterales bacterium | reverse complement strand
CAGGTGTAACGGCGTCGCTGTACTTCGACCCTGACACGGGCCTCCTCGTTCGTCAGCTCCGCTACGCCGAATCGCCAGTCGGTCGCATCCCGACGCAGGTGGACTACGAGGACTATCGCGACGTGGCAGGCGTCAAGATGCCGTTCAAGTGGACCATGACCGGCATCAACGGGCGCGACAGCTTCGAGATCGCCGACGTGCAGCCGAACGCGCGTGTGGACGCGGCACGCTTCGGAAAACCGGCCACGCCCGTGGCGCCGCGGCAGTAACTCGTCGGGATGAGTGAACCAGTCCTGGAACTCACCGATGCGACCGTCGTCAAGGACGACCGTCGCATTCTCGACCGACTGACTCTGACCATCCACGCCGGCGAGCACACGGCCATCGTCGGGCCCAACGGCGCGGGGAAGTCGTTCCTGACGAAGCTCCTGACCCACGAAGAGCGTCCGCTCGTGCCGGACAATGGCTCGTCGCCGATCCGCGTGTTCGGGAGCGACACCTGGGACGTCTTCAATCTCCGGTCGCAGCTGGGGGTCGTCTCGGCAGAGATGCACCACCGCTTCGTCACCGGGAACAGCGAGGGACGGGTCAGCGGCGAGGCGGCCGTGCTCTCCGGGTTCCTGGCCTCGCAGGGGATCCTGCGCTACGGCGCGATCACGCCCGAGATGCGCCAGCGAGCGGCCGATGCGCTGGCCCGCATGGGTGCGTCCCACCTGGCGCGCCGCTGGCTGGATGCGATGTCGAGCGGCGAGGCGCGTCGCGTCCTGCTGGCGCGGGCGCTGGTGACCTCGCCGCGGGCGCTGGTCCTCGACGAGCCGACAACCAGCCTCGATCTCGCGACGCGCCACGATTTCATGGAGCGCGTGCGCCAGATAGCGCGCGACGGGACCACGCTCATCCTCGTGACGCACCACATCGAGGAGATTGTCCCGGAGATCGAGCGCATCATCCTCCTGCGGAACGGGCGCGTCGTGGCCTCCGGTCCGAAACGATCGGTGCTGACGGCGGAGCGCCTCAGCGGGCTGTTCGACGCGCCCATCGCCCTCGAGGAAGACGCCGGCTACTATTACGCGCGGCCGGCGGCGGTCCGGCGCTGACGCCCTTGGATTCCCAAAGACTTTCAACGGTCGGCATGCTCGGGCTGGGCATCATGGGGTCCGCGATGTCCACCCACCTCATCGCGGCGGGCTTCGATGTTGTCGGATACGACCCTGTGGAGCGCTGCCGCCGCGACCATCGCCGCGCTGGAGGGCAGGTCGCGCGCAGTGGTCGCGAGGTCGGCACCCGGGCCGGCATCGTCATCTGCTCGCTGCCCGCGCCGAAAGCCCTGCTGTCGGCGGCGCAGGAGCTGGCAACTGCGTCGCGGCCGCCGCGTATCGTCATCGAGACCAGCACCCTGCCGATTGCCGTCAAGCAGCAGGCACGCCGCCTGCTCCGCGCGCGCGGGACCACGCTCCTCGACTGCCCGCTGAGCGGCACCGGCGCGCAGGCGCGCGCCAGGGACCTCGTGGTGTTCACGAGCGGAGAGCGCGCGGCGTGCCGGCGGATTGCGCCGGTGCTTGAAGGATTCTCGCGCGCCCACTACTACGTCGGCTCCTTTGGCGCCGGCATGAAGATGAAGTTCGTGGCGAACCTCCTGGTGGCGATTCACAACGTCGCCGCCGCGGAAGGCCTCGTCCTGGCGAAGAAGGCCGGGCTGGATCCGGCGCTGACGCTCAAAGTGATCGCGGATGGCGCCGGGTCATCGCGCATGCTCCAGGTGCGCGGGCCGATGATGGTGAAGGGCGACTACTCCACGGATGTGACGATGAAGATGGAGGTCTGGCAGAAGGACATGACAATCATCGCCGACTTCGCGCGCGAGATCGGGTGTCCGACGCCGCTCTTCGCCGCCACGGCCCCGCTCTACCTCGCGGCGCTGGCCATGGGGCGCGCCGACGAGGACTCGGGAGCCGTCTGCGCGGTGCTCGAGAAGATGGCGGGCGTCAAATCGAAATAGCGGCGGCGTTCGC
>DATDHP010000003.1:0-14834 GCA_036521515.1 Vicinamibacterales bacterium | reverse complement strand
GCCGATTCGATCGCGGGCATTGACGGCGCCCGGTCCCTGCGTGCTCAGGTAGGCCCGCCATTCGCGTTTGCTGCCCGCCGCGGCCGCCAGCATCTGACAGTGCTTGTCAGCTCCGGCCAGACCGCCGAGATTGCCGCCGCTGATCGGCACGCTCGTGACGAAGAAGCCCATGGGCTGAGCGGGCTGGCCGCCTTGCCCGCCTCCTCCTTGCCCGATCAACGGCGGTGCCGTAAGTGCCATGATGGCCAGAACGGTTATTAGCCTGCCCATATCACCGTCTCCTTCCCTGGGAGCGATCACCGCGATCGCCCGCGTAAGGTAACACGTTTCGTGTGGTAGTCGGCGGTGCTCGACCCGCCCTCGGGCCCGCTCGCGCATCCGCCTCACGCGTCCTGAAGTTGGTGAGTATAACGCTATCCTTGGCAATGTCGCAGCGGCCGGGCCGCCTCGCGGGGGCGCCCGTGGCTGAGTTTTTGCCGTCGGGCAACGGTGCTACGATTTCGCGTTTGTGCGTCAAATCCGGCTCGACGACATCGAGGAGGCTGCTCGCTCCGTCTACGACCTCGTCGTTCGCACCCCGCTCGTGCGGCTGGACCTGCCGCCCGACCTCAAGACGCGGCTCGCCGGCTCCGAGATTCATCTCAAGCTCGAAACGCTCCAGCCGATCGGCTCCTTCAAGCTTCGGGGTGCGCACAACGTGATTCGGCGGTTGACGCCCGCGGACGCGCGCGACGGGGTGTGGACCGTGAGCGCCGGCAACGCGGCGCAAGGCGTGGCCATCGCCGCCCGCGCCGCCGGCCTCCGCTGCTCCGTCATGGTGGTGGACACGGCGCCGGCGACGAAAATCGCAGCGATCGAACGACTGGGCGCCACGATCGTGCGCGCCAGCTACGACGAGTGCTGGCGCACCGTGGAGATGCACGGCTCCGATCGCCTGCAGGGGCGCTTCGTCCACCCGTTCGACGACGATGCGTTCATCGCGGGAAACGGCACCGTGGGCCTCGAGATTGTCGAGGATCTGCCGGACGTCGACGTCGTCATCGCGTCGCTCGGAGGCGGCGGCCTGCTGTCGGGCGTCGCCTCGGCGGTGCGGGCGCTGCGGCCGTCGGCGCAGGTCTTTGCGGCGGAGCCGGCAACGGCGGCGCCCTTCGATGCGTCGCTGAAAAACGGCCGCGCGAGCTATTTCGAGGGCTGGCAGGCATCGTTCGTGGACGGGGCGGGAGGCCGTTCGGTGCTGCCGACGATGTGGCCGCTGCTGTCGCGCCTGCTCGCGGGGTCGATCGTAGTACCACTGTCAGAGGTGGCAGGAGCGATGAAGCTGGTGGCGGAGCGCACGCACGTGATCGCCGAGGGCGCGGCTGCGTGCGCGGTGGCCGCCGCGCTGACCGGCCGGGCGCGTGGCAAAATCGTCGCCATCGTGTCCGGCGGCAACATCGACCTGTCCAGGTTCGCGTCCCTGGTGGGGGCCTGTTAATGGACGCTGCTCGGGGTAGGAGAGGATCGCCTTGACTCAACTGCCTGATCGCATCAACCGGCTCGATGAACTGGCGTACGACTTGTGGTGGAGCTGGAACAAGGAAGCGCGGCAGGTGTGGCGCACGCTGGACTACCCGCTGTGGCGGCTCACCGCGCACAACCCGGTACGCATGCTGAAAGTGATCTCGTACGAGACGTTGTTGCGGGCGACGGGAGAACCGCAGTGGCTCGCGCTGTACGATGGCGCGATCGCGGGCCTCGACGCGGCGCGCTCCGCGCAGAACACGTGGTGCGTGCGCGAGGTGCCGGAAGTCGCCGGCCGGTCGATCGCGTACTTCTCCGCGGAGTTCGCGCTGCACCAGTCGCTGCCGATCTACGCGGGCGGCCTGGGCGCCCTCGCCGGCGATCACTGCAAGGAGGCAAGCGACCTTGGCGTGCCGCTCATCGGCGTCGGGTTCATGTATCCGCAGGGTTACTTCCACCAGAGTCTCTCTACAGACGGCTGGCAGCAGGAAATCTACGAGAAGCTCAACTGGACCGAGGCGCCCATCGAGCCGGCGCTGACCCCCGACGGGAAGCCGTGCGTCACCGCCGTGCCGCTCGGCAACCGTACCGTGCTGGTCGCCGTGTGGCGCGTCCGTCTCGGGCGCGTGAAGCTGTACCTGCTCGACACCGATCTCGAAGAGAACGCGCCGTGGGACCGTGAGCTCTCCGCGCGCCTGTACGGCGGCGACCGCGAGACCCGCGTGCAGCAGGAGATCATTCTCGGCATCGGCGGCGTCCGCGTGTTGAAAGCCATGGGGTCGGACCCGGCGGTCTATCACCTGAACGAAGGGCACGCCGCCTTCGTGGTGGTGCAGCGCATCCGCGACCTCTGTGAAGCGGGCTGGACCTTCGATGCCGCGCTCGAGGAAGTGCGCCGCACCACGGTGTTCACGACGCACACGCCGGTCGCCGCCGGGCACGATGCGTTCCCGTTCCAGCTCGTGGAAACGCACCTCGCCGGCGCATGGGGCGGCCTCGGGTCCTATCGCGAGCGCCTGCTGGCGCTCGGCGCCTACGACAACGGCGGCGGCCCGATGTTCAACATGACGGCGCTCGCCATGCGGACGGCCGGCGCCGTCAATGGCGTCAGCAAGCTGCACGGCGAGGTCACGAAGCGGATGTGGCAGTCGGTGTGGCCCGGCACGCCGTTCGAAGAGCTGCCGGTGAAGTCGCTCACCAACGGCGTCCACGTGCCGACATGGATTTCGGCGGAGATGGCCCGCCTCTTCGAGAAGTACATCGGGCCTGACTGGCTCGAGCATCACGACGAGCCGTCGTTCGCCGACCGCGTGCTGCAGATCCCCGATGCGGATCTCTGGGAGGCGCGCCAGGCGCTGCGTGACTTCCTGTTCAACTTCGTGCGCGAGCGGGCACGGCTCCGGTGGACGACGGAAAACGTGAGCGCGACCCGCGTGGTAGCCGCCGGCACGATGTTCGACCAGAACACGCTCACCATCGGCTTCGCACGGCGTTTCACCGGCTACAAGCGACCCGAGCTGATCTTCGCCGACCCGGATCGCCTCGCGCGCATCTGCAACGCGCCGGGGCGCGCCGTGCAGTTCGTCTTCGCCGGGAAGGCGCACCCCGCTGACGAGGGCGGGAAGCATCACCTCCAGCGGATCTACAAGCGCGCGCTCGACCCGAAGTTCGGCGGCCGCATCGCGTTCGTGGACGATTACGACCTCCACGTCGCGCACTTCCTCGTCCAGGGCTGCGACGTGTGGATGAACAACCCGCGGAAGCCGATGGAAGCGAGCGGCACGAGCGGCATGAAGGCGGCCATGAACGGCACGCCGCACATGTCGATCGGCGACGGGTGGTGGGCCGAAGGGTTCACCGGCGAGAACGGCTGGCTGATCCAGGGCCACGCCGACCCGAACGACCACGGCGCGCAGGACTGGGCCGATGTGCAGGCGATCTACGACCTGATCGAGCAGCAGCTGGTGCCGACCTTCTACGCGCGCGATTCCGACGGCATCCCGTGCCGGTGGCTGCAGATCGTCAAGCATTCCATCCGAACGGTCCTCCCGCGCTTCTGCACGCGGCGCATGGTCAAGCAGTACGTCAGGGAGATGTATCTGCCGGCGCTGCGGCAGCCGGTGACCAAGTGATGCGGTCGGGCTCCGGGCTTCGGGCTTCAGGCCGGCCCGGAGCCCGATATAATCACCTCGTGCCCCGAAAATCGAACGTTGCGAAGACGAAGTGCGCCCTCTGCGGCGCCAAGGATGTATCCGAGCCGCGCGGAGAGGAACGCTATTGCCGCGACTGCTGGGAGAAGAAGATCGCGGTCGAAGAGATCGTCGCACGCGAGTTCGCGCTGAAGCGCTACCTTCGTGCGCACAGCGCCGAGAAGTACCTGATCTACCATTCGACCATCAAGCGCCCCTGCGGCCAGATCATCGTCGTGGACGACGGCTACGACCTGTTCCTGACGATGGTCCTCTATCCGAACTTCGGGTGGGACGAGGCGGCCTACCACCTCGAGGGCGACCCCGAAGGGCGCACCTTTGCGGAAATCCTCGTCGACGTGGTCGCCACCGAGGTGATCGAGCCGTGGGGCGGGGGCAAGTGGCATCTCGAAATCTTCCGATCCGCGAACCCTGAGGCCGAGGACTGGAACGGCGAGATGTAAGTGCCTATAATTCCGGTCCAGTTGACGGGACGTCTCCGCGCCCGTCGAAGGAGCTCACATGAACCGTCACCTCCACACGATGCTGGCGCTGACTGGCGCCTTCCTGCTGGTTGCGGGCGCGGCAGCCGGGCAGGCGGGCCAGGCCCCCGCGGCGGGCCAGGCCACGGCACCGGCCCCCCCCGCAGCGAAACCACGCCTCGTGCCGCCCGTGCGCGGCGAGGCGCCGCTCGGATACACGAAGCCCGTAGTGAAGGCCGGAAAAATCGAGGGCAAGGACTTCATCATCACCACCATCCGCGTGAAGAACCTCGCGACTGGTTCGATCGCGGGCCTGAAGGTGGATGAATTCTGGTACGACAAGGCTGGCGACCCGGTGACGGGCGATACCTTCCGCCATCCCAAGCCGCTCCAACCGGGCGAGGTGATCACAGTGACGCTCGAAACACCGCGGAACCCGAAGATGGACCGGAACCAGTACAACTTCTCGCACGCCAACGGGACTATCAAGGCCCAGCTCATGCCGAAGCTGTAACTGCTGATTCATGTAGGGATCGGGGATCGGGGATAGGCCCTCCGGCTGAAGCCGGAAGCCACAAATGCCCGGATCCCTGATCCCCGATCCCTGGTCCCCGATCCCCTACAGGCGAGACATCCTTTCAGCGAGCGTACAGGCGAGCGGAATCCGCCAGTCTTCCCCGTGCGCGGCTTTCCACACCGACACGGCCCACAACGCCACCCCCAGCACCCACGCGAAGATAGTCACACCCATCAGCGTTCTGAACGCCGACGGGATGAACGACAGCGAGGCCACCGCGAGGAAGCCGAAGAAGCAAATCAGGGTGGCGATGACGCCGAAGGCGACGACCGACTGTGCGGCGTGAAACCGCGCGAAGCGATCCCGGCGCTCCAGGAACCAGAAAATCAGGCCGGTCACCCACCAACCGCCATAGGCCAGCGCCGCCGCCGTGCGGGACGGCAGGCCGGTTGAGCTTACGAGGTCAGTCATAAACGCGCGCGACGTGCACCATGGGCGGATCAGGCGGCTGAAGGTCCGCCTCTACTAGTTGCAATGTAGAGGCCGACCTTCAGGTCGGCCTCCCACTACCTCCAGAAATTCAGCGCGACCGTGATCAGGAGAGCATTGACGAAATCAATGAAGAAGGCACCCACGAGCGGCACGACCAGGTACGCCTTCGGAGCGGGGCCGTACCGTTCGACGAGCGCGCCCATGTTGGCCATGGCGTTGGCGGTAGTGCCCAGCATGAAGCCGCAGAAGCCGGCGGACATCACCGCCGCGTCGTAGTCGCGTCCCATCAGCTGCGGGATGGCGGCGAGACAGATGATCGCCACGAGGATCACCTGCACCGCGAGGATGACCGTCAGCGGGATCACCAGCCCGGCCAGCTCCCACAGGCGCAGCGTCATGAGCGCCATGACGAGGAACAGCGACAGCGCCACGTTGCCCAGGTCGTCGATCGTCCTCTGCGAAAGCTTCAGCATTCCAGTTGCGTCGTCGAGGTTGCGACAGACTGCGGCCACGATCATGGCGCCGATGTAGGCAGGCAGCGTCAGCCCCAGCGCCGCCATCCACGTGCTCACCCACGATCCGAGCCACATCGCCGTCAGCATCACGACAATGTGCTTCATGAGCACATACGCCTCGACATCCTCGCCGGCGGGGCCGGCTGCGAGCGGGTCCGGGAACTGCGGTTCCGCCAGGTTTGCGAGCGTCCCGGCCGCCACGGGCGCCGGCGCGGCGCGACGCACGCGGCGCTCGACGAGGTAGGTGCCGATCGGGCCGCCGATCAGCCCTCCCGACACGATGCCGACCATCGCCGCCGCCACGGCCAGCGTGGGCGCACCGACAACACCAGCCTGCTCGAAGGACGGAGCGAACGCGAGCCCAGTGGCTGGGCCGCCGGTCAACGTGACCGAGCCGGCGAGCACGCCCAGCAGCGGATGCTGTCCGAGCGCGGTCGCCGCCGCCGCGCCGGCGATGTTCTGGAGCGCCGCAGCGATCGAGGCGATGACCGTGAACGCCAGCACGAGCGGCCCGCCGCGGCGCAGCAGGTTGACGCTCGCACCAAACCCCACCGAGGTGAAGAAGGCGATCATCAGCGGCACCTGCAGCGTGGTGTCGAACGCGATCGGCTGCCAGTTGCGCGCGTAAAAGACGGTGAGCAGCCCCGCCACGGGGAGCCCGCCCGCCACCGGCGCCGGAATGTTGTAGCGCGCCAGGATCGGGACCAGCCCCTTCAGGCCGTAACCCGCGAAGAGGATGACGCCTGCAAACGCGACCGTCTGAATGAGATCGAGCTTCATGCAAGGCCCAATGCTAAATGCTCAATGCTCAAATCCAAACGTGTTGGGCATTGGGCATTTGGGCATTGGGCCTTGGGCATTGCGCCTTGGGCATCTGGCATTTCCCGGATTCACCGGACGGTGATCTGAACATCCCGTCCGATCGTCTGGTCGCGATCGCCGCCGAGGCGTGACCGCCCCTCGACACGGACCACGTACACGCCCGGCTCGAGTGTCTTCAGCGGCAGCCGTGCAGAGTACCCGTAGCCGCCCTGCTTGCCCTGCAGCTCGGTGGACGAGCGCTCGTCGGTGTTCTGCGTCACGACGCGCCCGGTCGAGTCGCGCAGCGTGGTCGTGATGTCCATGCGGTGCGGCGGGGCGCCCGGCGCGTTTTCGTAGAACTCGGCAAACAGCGCCAGCTCGTCGTCGCGACTGAACTCGCGCGCGGTGGTTGGAGGTCCAGGAAGAAAGTCGGCGAGCGGGTTCTTCGGCAGGACCGTCGGCGTCTGCCTCGACAACGCGGACGTCACGGCGACGCCGCTCATGGTGAGCGGCCCGCGATAGAAGTCGGGCACCTCGAGGTCGTACAGCACGCTGCCTGCGCGCCCACCCTCCTCGCCGACCGCCACACGGAGCTGGTAGCGGCCGGGCGGGAGATCCACCTGCGAGACCACGCGCAGTCCGCGCTCTTTCGTCTGGGCGAGCGTCTCCGGCTTCAGCGTGAGGTCGACCGCGTGCCGCCCGCCTCCGCGCGGCTTGCCTTCACGGTCGGTCGTGGCAAAGGTGACCTCGGCGCGGCCGTTGATCGTGCCGTTACCCTCGGTCAACCTGAAGTTGTCGATGCCGATTTCGACCGCGAGGGCCACGGCGGCGTTCGGCGCCGCACCCTTGAACGGCGCGGCAAAGACGGTGATGGGCACGCCGCCGATCGGGATGGGGCTGCCCATCGCCTCGTTGGCGGCCCCGATTGCGGCGTTGGCGGCAGTGACGCGCGGCTGGGCAGGCGCACGGCCGCGGGGCGCGACATAGCCCTGTCGCGAGCGCACCTGAAGGCCCGGACGTTTCACGCGCACCTCGATCTTGCGGAAGCGGCCGTCGCGGCGATCGTTGGCGGGATAGTACCCGAGCACGTAGTAGCTGCTGTTCTCGCGTACGATGCGCGCGAACGCGTCGGCGAAGTCGTTGCGGTTCACGGCGGCAAAGCCGCCCGTTTCCCCGGCGAGCGTCCGGAGGCTCATCTGCGCCAGCTGCAGCTCGTTGGCGAAGCCGCGCGCCGCGATGTCGATCGTGCCGGGAGCGCTGGCGTTGGGCAGGTCGTCGGCGGCAGCGCCGCCGCCGATGCTCGCGTCCCCGAACGCGACGAGTCCCCGCGGATCGATGGCGTAGATGGCCACGTTGGCGCGCGTCGCGGCGGCAATGGCATCGCGAATCTCGTCGTTGACGATCGACGCCGAGCGGTTGTTGAAGATGTCGTACGTGTCGTAGCTGATGCCCTCGCTGAGGAACAGCAGCGTCTTCCGGCGACCGCGCACGCCAGCCATGAAGTCCGCGAGCTTGCGAATCGACGACATCGACGTCCGGGCGTTGAAGCCGCGCTCGGCTTCGCACGGGTCGTTCGACATCCCCGAACCGGCCAGCGACGTGACGCGGCCGCAGGTCGCCGCGGCGCCGGCCAACCGTTCCTCGGTCGCCGACGGCAGATTTCTCCCGGTGAACCGATCGATGGCGGCGAGCAGCAGCCGCGGACTGTTGGTGAAGTCCTGGCTGTCCTGCCCGCGACCGCTCGTGTAGACGACGGCGGCGCGATCGTTGGTCCCGAAATTCCGCTCGATGAACTGGCGCAGCGCCATCTTGACGCGCGGCGAGTTGGCGAACGAGACGTGGAGATCGTCGAGGACGATCAGGTACAGCCGGCCGTCGGGCGTCGTGTTGGCCTGGACGTCGGGCTCGATCGGCCCTGCGGCAAACAGCGGGCGTTCCGCCCGCTCGACGGGAATGTCGACGTGTGAAAAAGCGGTGACTTTCTGCGGGCGCCCGTCCTCGAGCACCTCGAAGTCGGTGATCTCGAGGTTGGTCACCGGGTTACCCTGGGCGTCGGTGACGACCGCGTCCACCTCCACGTAGTTCACCTCGACGCGGAACGTGAGCGGCGGCTGTTCAGGCGCGGTTTGCGGCGCGGCCGGAGGAGGTGCGGAAGGCTGTTGCGCCGCACCGGGCGCGATGGCGGCGGCGCAGGCAAGCACGGCGGCAAGGAAGCTTCTGGATTTCATAAGTACCCAGGGCGATTATAGGCGCCCGTCCAAGTCTCGGCGAGCGGCGTCAGAATAGTGACGGGACACGGCGAGAGTGGCTCCACCTTATACTGATGACGTCATGGCGCTCGACGTGGCCGCCGTCCAGCAGTTGCTGCGGGCGGACGGCCTGGATGGCTGGCTGCTGTACGACTTCCACGGCTCGAACCCGATCGCCGCAGGCCTGGCCGGCCTGACCGGCGGACCGCACATGACCACGCGGAGATGGTACTACCTGGTTCCAGCGCAGGGTCAGCCGCGGGGCCTCGTGCATGCCATCGAACGGCACAACCTCGACGCGCTGCCGGGTGACAAGATTGTGTACGCCGGCCGTCAGCAACTCGAGACCGGGCTGACGCAGTTACTGAACGGCGTCACGCGCGTGGCGATGGAGTACTCGCCAGAGTGCGCCATTCCCTACCTTTCACGTGTGGACGCCGGCACGGCGGAAGCGGTCCGGCGGCGCGGTGTGGAGATCCTTTCGTCCGGAGATCTCGTCCAAAGATTCGCGGCGGCGTGGACGCCAGCTCAGCTGGAAACGCACCGTTCGGCATCCGAGGCGCTGTACCGCATCAAGGACCGGGCGTTCGAGGCGGCTGCCGGGGCGGTGCGCCAGGGCCGTCCGCTGACCGAATACGACCTGCAGCAGCGGATGGTCGGCTGGTTCGCCGAGGAAGGCCTGGTCAGCGACTCGGCGCCGGTCGTGGCGGTCGCTGGCAATGCGGGGGATCCGCATTATTTGCCCACGGCAGAGCGCTCTCGTCCGATAATCCCTGACGAGGTGCTCCTGCTCGACCTCTGGGGTAAAAAAACCGTGCCGGGCGCGGTGTTTGCTGATATCACGTGGGTTGGATTCACCGGATCCAGCGTGCCTGACGAGGTCACGCGCGTGTTCGGCGCCGCCGCCGACGCGCGCGACGCGGCGGTTACGCTGGTGCAGGACGCGGCACGCACCGGGCGCGATCTGCGCGGATGGGAAGTCGATCGGGCCGCGCGCACCGTGCTCGAGCAGGCCGGATACGGCCACGCGATTCTGCACCGGACGGGACACAGCCTGGGCGAGAGCGTCCATGGCAACGGCGTGCACCTCGACGACTACGAAACGCACGACGACCGGCGGGTGATCGCCGGCACGGGATTCACCATCGAGCCCGGACTCTACTTCGACGACTTTGGTGTCCGGACCGAAATCAACATGTATCGCGGCGAGCGCGACGCGCTCGTGACGGGACCTCGACAGACCCGGATAGTGACGCTTACGTGAACTGGAGAGATGTAGTGATGTCCAATCGCAAAACGACGTTCTTCTATGCGCTGCTGATTGCGATCGCGTCGCTCGCGGTCGGACTGGTGATCGCGTCGCGGCTCGGAATGTCGCCGGAATCGGCGGCACAGACGTTGGCCGCGCCGCCAATGAACAGCGCGCCCCTGAACGGTCCGCTCACCGCGACCACGTTCCGCGATATTGCGAAGACCGTTTCGCCGGCGGTCGTCAATATCCGGACTGAGTCGCGCCAGCGTCAGCAGGACCTGTCCGACTTCTTTGGCGGCGGCGGTGGCGGTGGTGGCAGCGATGACCTGTTCGAGCGCTTCTTCGGCCTGCCCCAGGGCCGCGGCCAAGGCGGTCAGGGTGGTCAGGGCGGTCAGCAGCGCCCGCGCGATCAGGTCGTCCAGGCCGCCGGCACCGGCTTCATCATCGACAGGGCCGGGTTCATCCTGACGAACAACCATGTCGTCGAGGGCGCGACGAAGATCGAAGTGTCGCTCTACGGCGAGGATGACGATCAGGAGTACGAGGCGAGAGTCGTCGGCCGCGACCCGCTCACCGACAGCGCCCTGATCGAGCTCATCGAGAAGCCGAACCACACGCTCCCGGAAGTGAAGTTCGGCGACTCCGCGCAGATGCAGCCGGGCGACTGGGTGATGGCGATCGGCAACCCGTTCGGGCTCGCGCACACGGTGAGCGTTGGCGTGATCAGCGCGCTCGAGCGTCCGTTCCCGGTGGCGGAGGGCCGCAACGCACAGGTGCTGCAGACCGACGCGGCGATCAACCCGGGCAACTCGGGCGGTCCGCTGCTCAACCTGCGCGGCGAAGTGATCGGCATCAACACCGCGATCTACACGGACACGCGCCAGGCGGGCAATATCGGTATCGGGTTCGCGATTCCGTCGAACATCGTTCGCGAGCTGCTCCCGCAGCTGCGCGTCGGCAAGATCACTCGCGGCCGCATTGGCGTCTCCGTTCGGCCGATCCCGGCCGACGCGGTTGACGAGTTCGGGCTGAAGGATCGCAACGGCGCGCTCGTCGCGACAGTAATCCCCGGCGGCGCAGCCGCGAAGGCCGGCCTCGAGCCCGGAGACGTCATCGTCGCCTACAACGGCAAGCCGATCCGGAACTCTGACGACCTCGTGCAGGCGGTCGTCGCCACCCGGCCTGGAACGACGGTGCCGGTGCGCATCATGCGCGACGGGCGCGAACGAACCCAGAGCATCACCGTCGAGGAGCTGGACCTCGAGAACGAAACGCCGTTGGTGCGCGCCGGCGGCGGCCGCAACACCGAGCCGCCGCAGGAGTCGAGCAGCGGCTTCGGCATGTCGCTGAGCCCGATCACGCCGCAGATTGCCCAGCGCCTCCGGCTCGACGCCAACACCAGGGGCGCGGTCGTCGTCGAGGTCGAGCCGCAGAGTCCCGCGGCTCGCGCGGGTATTCAGCCAGGCGACGTCATCCTTCGAGTGGGGCAGACGCCCGTAGGCAACCACACCGAGGCGAGCCGCGAGCTAGCGCGAGTCCCGGCCGGCGGGACCGCGTTCCTGCGGGTGCTGCGAAACGGCCAGGAGACGTTCATTCCTGTGACGAAGGAGTAGCTGGGCTTCGGGCTTCGGCCTACGGGCTTCGGGCCTTGTGGCTGCGCTCCGGTCAGGACCGGAGCCGCAGCCTGAAGCCCGGAGCCCTTTTTTTGTGATAAAAGAGCCTCTTTGGCTGGAGGCCCCAACGTGATGCTGATGATCGAGCGTGAAGTCAAGCTCCGGTTCGACTCGCCGGAGGAGGCGCGTGCCGCGATCCTGGCCACTGGCGCGACACCGCTTCGCTGCCGGCGTCTCCAGGAGGACGCCTTGCTCGACACAGAGGACGAGTCGCTCCGTCGGCGTCAATGCGCGCTGCGGATCAGGACCGATTCCGGAAAGAGCCTGCTCACGTTCAAGGGTCCCGTCCAGCCCGGCGCGATGAAAATGCGCGATGAGCTCGAGACGGTCATCGGCGACGGCGAGGTCCTGCAGCACGTGTTCGAGGAGCTCGGCCTGCACGTGTGGTTCCGCTACGAGAAATACCGCGAGGAGTACGCCGCCGAGGACGTGACGATCGCGCTCGACGAGACGCCGGTCGGGACCTTCGTCGAGATCGAAGGCGGCGAGCATGGCATTCTCGCGATGACCGAGGCGCTCGGCCGGACGGCGCAGGATTTCATCCTCGAGTCGTATCGCGGCCTGTTCATCAGCCACCGCCGCAAGTTCGGACTCAATGGGGACCACATGGTCTTCGGGGACGAATGAGGCGAGAAACGCTGTCAACTCCCGACTCCCAACCTCTGTCGCTCGTCCAACTCCGGGGCCCCCACGGCGCACGCGTGCGCCGTACGGTGGAACTCCCAACGATCGGGAGTTGGGGGTTGGTGTACCCGTAAGGAAGTTGGGAGTCGATTCAATGATCCCGGCGCTCGTCCTCACGGCCGGACTCGCCACCCGGCTTCGTCCCCTGTCGTTCGTGCGCGCCAAGGCCGCGTTGCCCGTGGCGGGCGAGCCGCTCGTCCGCCGCATCCTTCGTACCCTTCGCGCCAGCGGCGTCACCGACGCCGTGCTCAATCTCCATCACCTGCCGCACACGCTCACCAGCCGCGTGGGCGACGGCAGCGACCTCGGGATGCGCGTGCGCTACTCGTGGGAGATGCCGGTGCTCGGCTCCGCTGGAGGCCCGAGGCACGCGCTCCCGCTCCTTGCGGGTCCGCAGTCCGGGCTGCCAGGCTCCATGTTCCTGATCGTCAATGGCGACACCCTGACCGATGCGGATATCGCGGCCGTCGTGGCGGATCATCGGCGGTCTGGCGCGCTCGTCACCATGGCGGTGATTCCGAACACGGAGCCCGACAAGTATGGCGGCGTTGTGGTCGACGCCGGCGGAGCAGTAAGCGGCTTCGTGCGCCGCGGTTCGCCACAGGCGTCCTGTCACTTCATCGGCGTGCAGGTGGCGGAGGCCGAAGCGTTTGCCGATCTCCCCGACAACACGCCGCACGAGTCGGTGGGCGCGCTCTACCCGGCGCTGACGGCCGCGCGGCCAGGCGCGGTGCGCGCGCACGTCTGCAGCGCGGCGTTCATGGATATCGGCACGCCGGGCGACTACCTCAGCACATCGCTGGCGCTGTCGGCGCGCGACGCGGCGGAACAGGGAGTTTCGGCACCGCTGGGACAGCTTGGCGCCCGCTCAGCCGTTCATCCGTCCGCGCGCGTCGAAGATTCGATCCTGTGGGACGATGTGGAGGTGGGCGAGGGGACGCTGCTGCGGGAGTGCGTGGTCACTGATGGGGCGCACGTTCCGGCCGACACGTCGTGGGTTGGCGTCACGATTCGACGGGCCGAGGGCGACCTCGCGCCAAACGAGCGGCAAATCGGCGACCTGGCGATTGCGTCGCTGTAGCTGGACCGGGACGGGCTTCGGGCTACGGGCTCCGGGCTGCGGGGCTTGATGGGCCTGAAGCTTGAGGTCCGAAGTCCGAAGCCCGGAGCCTGAAGCCCGGAGCCCGAAGTCCGAAGGGTGATTCATGGCGCTGATGTCTGAACGACGAACGGAAGACGGCACCGACGTCCAGACTCGCATCTCGAGCTTCTTGAGCGAGACGGGCCTTGCCGCGCGCGGGGCGAAGGTCGTGCCGCTGACTGGCGACGCGTCGGACCGACGCTACTTCCGCGTACTGATGAGGAACGAGCCGTCGCAGGTCCTGGCGGTGTATCCGGGGCCGATCGAATTCGACACGCTCCCCTTCGTCAACGTCTCGCGGCTGCTCGGCGCGATGCCGGTACCGGTGCCGCGCATCCTGGCGCATTCCGACGCGCTCGGGATCATGTCGCAACAGGATCTCGGTGACGTCACGCTGCAGGCGCACCTGGGGGCGGCCTCGGCAGCGGAGCACGCGGCGCTCTACCGGCAGGCGGTCTCGTTCATCGAGACGCTGCAGCGCCGCGGCCGCGACCTGGAGTCACGCGACTACCTGCCCTATCGGGTCGCCTTCGACGTCGAGAAGCTGACGTGGGAGCTGCAGTTCTTCGCGAAGCACTTTCTCGACGCTTATCGGGGCGCCTCGCTCGCGCCGGCCGAGCGCGGGGCCCTCACCACCGAGTTCGCGGCCATCGTCGACGAGCTGGCCGCCGAGCCGCGCGTCCTGTGCCATCGGGATTATCACAGCCGCAACCTGATGCTGCACGAGAACAACCTGTACATCATCGACTTCCAGGACGCACGCCTCGGGCCCGATACCTACGACCTCGTGTCGCTGCTCCGCGACTCATACGTGGACTTTACGGAGGCGCAGGTCGAGGAGCTGATCGCGTTCTTCCTGGCACTCCGCGGGGCCGGGGGATCCGCCGAGGACCCTCAGGAGTTCCGCCGCCGCTGCGACATGATGGCGCTGCAGCGCAACATCAAGGCGCTCGGCACGTTCGGGTTCCAGACCACCTCCCGCGGGAACCCGGTCTATATCCAGTACATCCCCCGCACGCTCAACTACGTGCGGGCGAACCTGGCGAAGTACCCGCGGTTCGGGCGCCTCCGCGAGATCCTGGCCGCGCACCTCGAGGAGCTCAGGTAAGGGCGCGGCTCTCAACCCCCGGGCCACGGAGTCACGGAGACACGGAGGTCCAAGAGCCCGTTTGCTCCGTGCCTCGGTCTCCGTGGCTCGTAGGGGTGAAAGGCCTTAAAATCACGGTTTGGCCTTGAGCCTTGAGCCTTGTGCCTTGTGCCTTGTGCCTTGTGCCTTGTGCCTTGTGCCTTGTGCCTTGATGTATGGACCGTCGTTTCGGCATCTCGACGCACGTCTTCC
>DATDHP010000002.1:0-1577 GCA_036521515.1 Vicinamibacterales bacterium | reverse complement strand
TGCCTCGCGACTACAAGAAGGCGATGGCGGCGGAGGCCAAGCGCAAGGCCGAGGCGAAGATCGATCGCGTCACCCTCGTGACGGCGAGCGCGCCGATTGGGGCAGCTGCGACGGCTGCGAGCGCTACGAAGGTGTCGGCCGGGCAGGCCCTGCATGGGTAAGCCGACCGGGTTCATCGAGATCCAGCGCAAGAAGCACCCGACCCGTCCGGTCGAGGAGCGGTTGCGGGACTGGCGCGAGGTCTATCTGCCGTACCCGAAGGCTGATCTGCAGATGCAGGGGGCGCGGTGCATGGACTGCGGCATCCCGTTCTGCCACCAGGGCTGCCCGCTCGGCAATCTCATCCCGGACTGGAACGATTTCGTGTACCGCGATCGCTGGCAGGCGGCGCTCGATCGGCTGCACGCGACGAACAACTTCCCGGAGTTCACCGGCCGGCTGTGTCCCGCCCCGTGTGAAGGGGCGTGCGTGCTCGGCATCAACGCCGATCCGGTCACCATCAAGGCGGTGGAGGTGTCGATCATCGACCACGCCTACGAGCAGGGCTGGATCGCGGCACACCCGCCGCACACGCGGACCTGGAAGAAGGTGGCGGTGGTCGGATCGGGCCCTGCCGGCCTGGCGGCGGCCGACCAGCTCAATCGCGCCGGCCACTCGGTGACCGTCTTCGAGAAGTCGGACCGGCTGGGCGGCCTGCTGCGCTACGGGATTCCGGAGTTCAAGATGGAGAAGCGCGTGCTCGCGCGCCGCCTTGCGCTCATGGAGGAGGAAGGGGTCATCTTCCGCGCCGGCATCAACGTCGGCGTCGACGTGCCGGTGAGCCGGCTGCGCTCGGACTACGATGCGGTCCTGCTGGCAGGGGGCGCAGGGGCGCCGCGCGACCTGAAGGTCCCGGGACGCGAGCTGCAGGGCATCCATTTCGCCATGGAGTACCTGACGCTCTCGAACAAGCGGTGCGAGGGCGACGTCATTCCGGACGAGCAGTTCATCTCCGCCGAGGGCAAGCATGTCGTGATCATCGGCGGCGGCGACACCGGCGCCGACTGTCTCGGCACCGTGCACCGCCAGCGCGCGCGCTCGGTCACGCAGCTCGAGCTGCTGCCGATGCCGCCGCAGACGCGCGCGGAGGACAATCCCTGGCCGCAGTGGCCGAACATCTTCCGCGTCTCGACGGCGCATGAGGAAGGCGGGGAGCGGATCTACTCGGTGAACACCCTGCGGTTCGCCGGCGACGACGGCCGCGTCCGGGCGTTGCAGGCGGTGAGAGTCGACATGGTCCGCACGGACGGACGTCTGGACTTCGTGCCGACCCCCGGCTCGGAATTCGCGATCCCGGCGAATCTGGTGCTGCTGGCGATGGGATTCACCGGCCCGGAGCGCGGTCCGCTCCTCGACGACCTCGGCGTCACGCTCACCGAGCGCGGCAATGTGTGGCGGGACGAGCGGTGGATGACCAGCGTGCCCGGCGTCTTTGCCGCCGGCGACATGCAGCGCGGCCAGTCGCTCATCGTCTGGGCGATTGCCGAAGGCCGCAGCGCCGCACGCGGCATCGACCAGTACCTGATGGGCGAGTCGAA
>DATDHP010000001.1:0-4340 GCA_036521515.1 Vicinamibacterales bacterium | reverse complement strand
CGAACGGCGCGGACACCAAGCCGATTGGCCATGTCCACCTGGTTCCGCATGAGCGACAGAAGAGGCGAGATCAGAATGGTCGGTCCATGCCCGCGGTCTCGAAGCAGGCGCGTCGCCACGAAGTAGACAAGGCTCTTGCCCCATCCGGTCCGCTGAACCACCAGAACGCGATGTCGGCCCTCGACGAGCTCTTCTATGGCCTCGAACTGGCCGTCGCGGTATGTAGCTCCCGCGCCGTACAACGCGGCCAGCAACTCGTCGGAGCGCCGGCGCAGCGACGACGCCTCCATGATCTACCGGCTACTCCGATCCGTCCGTGTGAATCGTCCAGTTGGATTCAGCGAGCGTCTGCCAGCGGTGCGTGAGCATCGGTGCAGCCTATTTCGTAGCGTCCGCGTCGGCACGCACCGAAGCACGATCTCGCTCCAGTTGGCGGCCGTGCATGGCCTTCCGGCTGAAGCCGGAAGCCACATATGACAAATCACGAATCACGAATCACGAATCCTGATGGGGACGATCCTGGTTTCCACCCGATGCAGCCCGCATGACTCCAGGGCGCGGCGATAGGCGGCAAGCTGCGCCTGATATGCGACCGCGTGTGCCTCCGGCGACACGTCGGTCTTGTAATCCATCACCCGCCATCCGTCGGCCGTGCGGAAGAGCAAATCGATCACGCCCGTGAGCACCGCGCACCGATCGTCAGCGACGGCAAACGGCGTTTCGACCGAATGCTCCGCTGCCTGTGCCTCCTGCCAGAAGGCGGCGGCGGCGACCGCCTGAACGGTGTCGAGCGCCTCGTCGAGCACGCTGCGAAGCTGCGGCTCCTCGACGGTCAGCCACATCGCCAGGCGCCGCAGATCGTCGCGGGTCGTGTGCTCGTGGCGCATCGCGTGCTCGAGCAGGCCGTGAATCAGGGCGCCCCAGGCCGCGCCCGCATCGGCGCGATGGCTGGGCGTGTCGCGGACCACGACGCGCGTCGGGTCGTCGGGGCTGGCTGGTTCCACGGCACGCGTCATCTTTGCGACGTGACGCGCGTCGGCGGTGACCGAGGCCACTGACCACGACGCGGTGCGTGCGTGTGTGTGCGCCCCGGCGCGCGCCCGATTCGCCGCCTCACGGGCTGCAGCCGACATGTCCACACGCTGAGCGCTGGGCACGCGGACGCGAGTGGGGACCGGCAGTTCCGTTGCCGTGTCAAGAAACGGTTCGAGCCCCGCCCACGCACGCGTTCCGCGACCACCCGTGCTGGCCCAACGACCTACGACAAGCGTTTCGCGTGCGCGGGTCGCGGCGACGTAGAGCAGGCGATCCTCCTCCGCGGCGAGGTACGCCTGTTCCTCCGCTTCGTACCTGTCCCATCCCTCTGGCTGGGCAAGCACCTTCCTGCCTTTGCCCCATTCGGTCGTCAGGCTGAAGTACCCACGCGCCGCCGTCCCTTCTCGAATGATGCGCACGTCCACGCGCGGCCTGAAGCCGCCGCAGGGGTCGGCCAGGAACACGGCCGGCGCCTCGAGTCCCTTGGCCTTGTGCAGGTTCATCAGGCGCACGACGTCGGTGCGACCGGGCTCGAGCGGCAGCGACTCGACCTCGCTCGACGCCTGCAGGTCGTCTTCGAGCGACTGTGCGGCGTCTGCGAGCGTCTGCCCATCGGCCACCACCTGGCGAACGCGATCGACGGCATGTAACAGGTCCCCTGCTTCCACCCCGCCGGGCGAGGTGGCCCCCAGCGCGAGCAGGCCGCTGTGCTCGAGAATGCGGTCGAGCGCAGCACCCGCAGGAAGCACGCGGATCCACCGGTAGTACTGCTGCAGTGACGCGAGAGCGTCGCCGACACGCGAATCGCTCTCCGGCCGCCTGAAGGCGGCCCCCACGTTCGAAAGGCTCGAGATTCCTCCAGCGTCGGCTGAGAACACGCTGAACCATCCGCCGGCCTGGCGCCAGGCAAACAGGTCCGGATCGCTGATCCCGAACAGAGGGCCGCGCAGCACGCCGACCAGCGCCACGGCATCCTGAGGATCGGTCAAGGCGCGCAGGAGAAGCGCCAGGTGCGGCACATGCAGCGACTCGCCGAATGCGCCGGCGCCGCTGACCTCGATGGGCACGTGCAGCCGCTCCAGCGCCGCCGCATAAACGGGCAGGTTCTTCCGCTTTCGCGTCAACAACAGGAAATCGCCAAACGTC
Source organism: Vicinamibacterales bacterium (assembly GCA_036521515.1). Lineage (GTDB taxonomy): Bacteria > Acidobacteriota > Vicinamibacteria > Vicinamibacterales > UBA2999 > Gp6-AA40. The sequence continues at coordinate 2,159 of DATDHP010000001.1, read as the reverse complement.
CGACGGCCGGCATCGACTTCCGCGCGGATGTACGCTGCGACGGATGCCGCCTCGGCGGCGCAGACATCGCCCTGATCGCAGCTGCCGGGCACGGTCAACGTGAAGAGCCCCTGATGTGGATGACCGCCACTCGCCCGCCGCCGCGCCGGCTTCAGCGCCGCGAACCGTGGCGAATGCGTCGTCGGCGCCGGCGGGAAGCGTTGTGCAAAGACGCGGTTCGCCCAATCGCAAAGCGCCGGAATCGATCTGAAGTTGGTGGTCAACGCCAGCACGGCGCCCGCTGGTGGCGTGTCGAGCCTGCGAGCGACGATGTTGTAGATATCGATGTCGGCGCGACGGAACCGGTAAATTGATTGCTTCGGGTCGCCGACCACGAACAACGAGCCGGGTCGTAATGGCACGTCGCGCCAGTCGTGAACGCTGCCATCACGGTCGGCGCTCGCCAGCAGGAAGATGATCTCGGCCTGCACCGGATCGGTGTCCTGGAACTCGTCGACGAACAGCCAGCGATACTTGCGTTGAAGGGCTCGACGCACACCCGGATCCTCGCGCAGCACCCTGGCGGCAAGCTGCAGCAGGTCCGCGAAGCTGAGGACGTTGCGGCGGCGACGCTCGCGCGCCGCGAAGCCGCGCGCGTCGACGAGCAGCGCGACGGCCACGCGATACAAGTACTGACCCCACTGGGTCCGGAATGGCGTGACGACCGTGTCGCGGAATGTCGAGTGCAGCACGTCGATGGCGTCACGGATCCGCTTCTTCTCCGCCGGGTCGCTCGACCACCATTTCTGCGTAATCTTCGGTGTGAAATCCCAGGTCTCGAGCAGCTCGGCAAGAGAGGCAAGGCGCTGCCGCCGCGCGCGGGCCACTCGAAGTTGTCCCGCGAATTTCCGGGCTGCCGTCTGTGTCGGGCATTTGGTCTCATCTGGTATCGCCGCCGGCAGCTTCTTCTGCAACGCATTCCAGAAGGTGTCGAGCGCAGCCCACGCCGTGGCGCCGTCCGGCCGCTCCGCGGCGCCGGTGGGAAACTCCACTTCCTCGTAGAGCGTGACCACCTCGAACGCGTCGTCGAGATCGCGCGGCCGCACACCAGCCTCGCGCAGCTCCAGCATCAGGGGATGGCCGGCGGCAACCTGTTGCGATACGAAGTCGCGCCACGCCTGATGCCGCAGAATGGCATCCTCGACCTCGTCGAGCTCGCTGAAGCCGGGCGACACGCCCGCCTCCACCGGTCGCTCGCGGAGCAGGTGCGCGCAGAAGGAGTGAATCGTGCCGGCAAAGAAGCGCTCGAGTCGAGAGAGCGCGGCGCGCACGCGCTGTTCGCGCACAGAATCCGCCCGCGTCCGTTCTGCTGCCAGCTCGACCTCCAGTGCAAGCTGAAAGCGGCCGCGCAGCTCCGCCGCTGCCTTCCGCGTGAACGTCACCGCCGCCATGCCATCGACGCCGTAGGCGCCGGCGGCGATTCCGGCCGCCATCCGCTGAGCCATCTCGTGCGTCTTGCCGGAGCCGGCGCCGGCTTCGACAAGGAGGTTGCAGTCGAGCGCAGACGCAATCTGCTCGCGTGTGGTCTGATCGCCGAGCGCCAGATCAGTCATGTTGTGTCAGCCGCAGATACGTCGCGAGCTTCTTGTCCCCGAGCTTGTTGCCGGCTCGCCGGAAGACGTCGGTGCCGCAGGCGTTGCCGAAATCACACCACTTGCAGGCACTCTCAGCCGCCGCATGCACGAAGGTCCCCGAGGCAATGATCTCGCGTAGCGTGCCAAGCACGGCCCGCAGCGCGGCGGCCGGAGGCGTGGCAATCGTCACGCGCTCCTGTCTCCCGCGCGCGCTCGAAAAGTAATACACGCCGCCAGTCACGGACGCCCGGCCGTACTTCTGCTCGAGCAGCTCTGCCGCCGCGACGGCATACAGCGCATGCTGCAGCCGCGTCCCGCCGGCAAACGTGCCGCGCCAGTCGTCTTCGAAATAGCCACCGGTCTTGTAGTCGACGATCTCGAACTTGCCCGGGGCCACCTGATCGATCCGATCGATCCGGCCACCGACGCGCAGCGCGAGCCGATCGCCGATTGGAATCATGATGGGTTCGGCGTGCGCGAGCGCTTCGACCTCCTCATCGAGCTCGCGACCGAACGAGACCTCGAGGCCGACAGGCAGGCGGCCGG